>CAMYKE010000328.1 GCA_947258895.1 uncultured Pseudomonadales bacterium
TGCCCCCGATCAATTCCTACCAGAGGGTGGAGGTCAGTGACTACTCCGGCGTCGCGGTGCCACCGCGGAACGTCATCATGTATAGCACCAGCTGGTGTGGCTATTGCCGAAAGGCACGGGATTACTTCGCCGCCAACAATATCCCCTATCAGGAACGGGATATCGAGACCTCCGCCGCGGCGCGGAGAGAGTACAATCAGCTGGACGGACGAGGCGTTCCGGTGATCCTGGTCGGGAAGAAGCGGATGAACGGTTTTTCCGCACCGCGCTTTGCGGCGTTGTATGCGAACTAGGGGTATCCGCATAAAATGCTTGCGCTGCCCCTGTAATAAACACTCTCCCTGACCTGTTATCGGATGCATTCGGGGTGGCTGTGGAACCGCCTGTCCGCCTTATGACGGCGGATGCAGCGGTAACCAATCTGTTCACGGAGCAACCCGCTCACGTCCGTCGTTGCCAGCAGGGCTTTCCTGCTTTGGCTGCAGTCACCATACAACATACCACGTTGTAAACTCCCACGGCGAAGCCCCGAGCCTGCGTGCCGGGCATTCGTCGCAGCCAGGACGGCAGTGCCGGGTTGCAACCGGATTGCGAGCCACCTGTTCGTAAGAAACGGGACGCTCGCTACGAATTTATATGGAACTCTGCCGTGAAAAATTAGAAATTGCTTCCGCACTCTTTACATAACTTCTGAAAGGCATATACTTCTCTCGCTGCTCGGAATACAGCGACTATTTATGTTTTTTACAAATGCCTTGCCTGGTTTCACCCTCCCATCGCTTGTTAAATCGTAAGTAACTCCTGGATCCCACAGTCCCTGCCATTACGGCAACAATAAGATAGCAATTCAAGACACTATTTGGAGAAAGATATGCCCTCACATACTGGCCACGTAAAATGGTTTAATGAAACAAAAGGATTCGGCTTTCTGGAACGCGAAGACGGCAAGGATGTCTTTGTACATTATTCCGCGATTACCGGCACTGGTTTTAAATCACTGACTGAAGGCCAGAAGGTCACATTTGATGTGCAGGAAGGCCAGAAAGGCCCCCAAGCTACCAATGTGGAAATAGTCTAGGTTGCACCAGTTTGCGGCTCTTTGAGCCGCAAACTTCCTCGCAAGCGTCATTTGTAAAAATCGCGTAATTGCGTTAATTCTAATAGGGTCTGGAATAACGGGCGTTGTTTACTTCGCTGGCACTGTTCATGCGGGGCAAGCGGCTATTGCCCAACACTCCAATGATACCTGGAGAAGACCATGAAAAGTATGTTTGTTAGAAACCTGGCACCCGAAACGCGGGAAGCCGACGTTCAGGAACTGTTCTCACAGTTTGGTACGGTGCGGGGTGTAAAAGTCGCGATGGATGTTTTCAGTGGCAATTGCCGCGGATTTGCAACCGTAGACATGGAAGGCCATGAAGCCCGCGCCGCAATGGCCGGACTCGATGGTGCCGAGTACAAAGGCCAGTCACTGCGCGTCCAGGAAGAAAAACCCCGCCTTAAGCGCGGCGGAAAAGGCAGGCGCCGCTAGAAGTACTGGTGAGGTCAAAGGGGTCGTGCGATATCAATTCCTTCGACCTCAACAGATGCTGCCTGAATTCCTACCGTCCCCCTGCCCCGACAGGACACCAAAGGCCTTATAACACCTCGAGAATGCGCTCCGCAGCGGATACGTCAACCCCGGCATCCGGTTCCAGGTTGAGAACGGTCACTTTGCCGTTGTCGACTATCATGGAATAACGCTGTGAACGCATTCCCATTCCATAGCCTGTTGCGTCCAATTCAAGATCGATAGCCCTGGTGAATTCGCCATTGCCGTCTGCCAGCATCAGGATTTCTTCTGCGTTCTGCGCCGTACCCCAAGCGCCCATAACGAACGCATCATTAACCGCCAGGCAGGCAATGGTATCCACACCCTTGGCCTTGATTGCATCGGCGTTTACCACGTAACCCGGCAAATGTGCCTGCGAACAGCCAGGTGTGAACGCGCCGGGAACGGCAAATAGTACCACTTTCTTGCCATTGAAAATCTCGCTGGTAGTAATGGGGGCAGGCCCCTCTTCAGTCATCGTATTCAGTGTTACGGCGGGAATCGAATCCCCTTCTTGTATGGCCATTTTGTTCTCCTCTGGTGATTGATGCCGGGTATCGCCCGATGATTTTGGTACCTGCTCCGAACCGCCTCCATGAATCCTGCATATTCGTCCATGGTGCCGCAGCGGCTGACCCGGGAGTAAAGATACGCCAATGGTTGGCCCCCCGCCAAGTTTATTTCAGGAAACGTCCGCTGCCAGTCTCAGCGCACTCTGGAAGATTAGCAAGAGTGCGCTGAAAGTTGAAATAACCAGCACCACAATCCGCGCGTAACCCCCATCAACGAACTTCGCAAGGCGCGGCGCGAGGACATAGCCCAGCAGGAAACCGGGCATCAGAAACAGACCGGCGAAAGCTTCAATTTGACCGAATCGTCCCGCCAGGTGCAAACAGAAAAGCATAACGAGGGACGAAATGACGTACAAATACGCGAGTGTGGCGCGGATTTCGGGCCCGGCCCGATGCTGGTAGAGGAGTGCCAGGACCGGTGCGCCAATGCCTGCCGACGCTCCCATGAACCCGGATAACGCACCGACACCCAGCAGCCCCCCGCGCTGAAGGTGCAGTTGGGTCGTGCGAGCGCTGATAGCAACTGCTGCCAACACCAGCGTCCCGAATACCAGGCCGAGACTGGCCAGTGGTAACCGGGCGACGGAAATCGCGGCGACGATGGTGCCCGCGACCACTCCGGCACTGAGTGTACCGGTATTCGTGTAATCAATATTTGCTCTGCCCCGGAATGCCATCAGGCTCGATAAGGCGAGGCTGGCAAAAATCACCGGACCGGGAACCAGCTTGAAGCTGACCAACGCCAGCAAGGGGACCACAACCAGCCCGGCACCTAGCCCGGTAGCCGCCTGCAGCAGTGCGCCCAGGCCAATGGCCAGCGTGCACGCCAGAAAATTCGCTGGCTCCCATTCCACGTGTTGCGCTCCCTGGCGTACCAGCATGGCCGCCAATCAACGGGCCTGAAAAATTCACAGGAGCTGTCAACCGAATTTCCGGCCCGGCGTTGATAGGTACTACAGAATTTTATTGGTTCA
>CAMYKE010000329.1 GCA_947258895.1 uncultured Pseudomonadales bacterium
ATGGTCGATCTGAATGAATATAAACGCCGCCAGGCGCCGATAGGGGTGCGGATTACCCAACGCGGTTTTGGCAAGGATCGGCGTTACCCGATCACCTCAGGCTGGCACGCGGGCGAGTAGGGCTTACTGATTCGCGGCAATCGCGAAAGAATACTGTTTCCTGCCGTAGCAAATCAGAGCTGGTCTGCCGATTTACCCAGCAGACCGAACGTGACCACATTCAGGAGCGAGCGTCGGGAGCCGACGGCGCTGCGATTGACATCGAATTTTCCTTTTCCACGCAGCGCCGGATAGTCGGGATAGTTCAGGGCCAGCACTTCCAGCGACGACTTCGCCAGGTCGGGCAGCGCCAGCTTCTGGTAGGCTTCGACCATCACAGCCAGGCCATCTGCCACCGACGGTGTCTGCTGGAAATTCTCCACCACGTAGCGGCCACGATTCGCCGCCGCGACATAGGCCTTGCGTTTCAGGTAATAGCGTGCCACATGGATCTCGTGGGCAGCCAGCAAGTTCCGCAGGTACAGCATTCGAAAACGTGCGTCACTGGCGAATTCGCTTTCGGGATAGCGGTTGAGCAATAACGAGAAATCGGCAATCGCCTCGTTGGCTGCGCTGGGATCCCGTTTACTGTTATCAGTCGGCGAAAACCGGTCGAAAATACTGCGATCCTTGTCAAAGGATGCCAGCCCGCGCAGGTAAATCACATAATCGGTTTGTCGGTGATTCGGGTGCAGGCGCAGGAAACGCTCCGCTGCGGCACGGGCCGCCTCATAATCGAGTGTCTTGTAATGGGCGTAGATGAGATCGAGCTGGGCTTGCTCCGCGTAACGGCCGAACGGGTAGCGTGATTCCAGCTCTTCGAGCATTTCGACCGCGCGTGAAAAGTTGTTTCTTTTCAGGGCCTGTTTGGCGTTTTGGTAGTAAGCCTGTTCGGTCGATTCGATTGGCTCCTGCACTTCCCTGGAGCAGTTAACCAGCAGCATACTGCCGATCAGGATCAGTGCGAATAGCTTGAGCCGCGTCAAGGTCATTGGGATATGCGCCACCTGCAGTGAAGATTGTGGTATAAAAGAGCAGCTGATTAGGCGCCCTGATTATTTGGGCCGGTATTAAAGCACAGCTTATAGTCCAAGCAAAGTAATAGCGGCGGGACCTTCCCCGGAAAGCATCGATGCAAGATATCCGGTTAAAAATGCATG
The DNA here is from genome assembly GCA_947258895.1 of uncultured Pseudomonadales bacterium. The sequence goes on from CAMYKE010000329.1 coordinate 1,200, forward strand.
TACCCCCGGAGTTTGCCGGTGATCGGTTCGATCATGCGGCGGCGCAAATGTTCCCCGATTTTTCTCGATCGCGCCTGCAGGCGTGGATTAAATCAGGCACATTGACCCTGGACGGAGATTCCGGCAAGCCCAAAGCCAGGTTGTCTGGTGGCGAGTTGCTGGAAATCAATGTAGAGCTCGAGGAGAACGAGACCTGGCAGCCGCAGCCCATGGCGCTCGATATCGTCCACGAGGATTCGGCTATCCTGGTGCTCAATAAACCGGCGGGCCTGGTCGTACACCCGGCTGCCGGGCACGCAGACGGTACCTTGCTGAATGCGTTGTTGCATCATGTGCCGGGAATTGCCGCTCTGCCGCGGGCCGGTATAGTGCACCGGCTGGACAAGGATACTACCGGTTTGATGGTCGTCGCGAAAACGCTGTCTGCCCATGCTCACCTGGTGGAGCAGTTGCAGGCCCGGACCATGGGTCGCGAATATGAGGCCGTGGTGATGGGCGTAGTGACCGCCGGCGGGACGGTTGACGAGCCGATTGGCCGCCATCCCCGGCAGCGCAAGAGAATGGCGGTTAACGCCGCCGGCAAACGTGCAGTCACCCACTATAGCGTTGTCCGGCGATTTCGTGCCCACAGCCATTTGCGCGTGCGCCTGAAAACCGGTCGAACCCACCAGATTCGGGTTCACCTGGCGCACATCAGGCACCCCATCGTGGGCGATCCCCAGTATGCCGGACGCGCGCGCCTGCCTGGAGGCGCCAGCGGCGGGCTCATCACCTGCCTGCAGGGTTTTGGTCGCCAGGCGTTGCATGCACAATTGCTACGCCTGACGCATCCGGAATCGGGGGCGGAAATGCATTGGAACGCGCCACTGCCCGAGGATATGGAGCACCTGTTGGCTCGGCTGCAGGAAGATCTTCGGGACCACACCTCCACCGATCCACTCTGATGCCTGCAACTTCTGATCCGTCAAATAGCCTGGTATACCCCGATTGGCCAGCAGCAGAGCGAGTCAAGGCTCTGGTTACGACCCGTAACGGCGGGGTAAGCACAGGACCATACGAGAGCTTTAATCTGGCGACCCATGTCGGTGACGACGCGGCGGCAGTGGCGCAGAATCGAGCGCGCCTGCAGGCACTGACGGGTACGCCCCACCAGCCGCAATGGCTGGACCAGGTGCACGGCGTTCGGGTTGTTGCAGCATCCCCCGGACAGGGGCCGGTCACCGCCGATGCCGTGGTGACCCGGGAATCCGGCCTGCCCTGTGCGATACTCACCGCGGATTGCCTGCCGGTATTCTTGACATCGGCATGTGGTGACCGAATCGCCATTGCCCACGCCGGTTGGCGCGGGTTGGCCGCCGGCATTCTGGAGCAGGCACGCATTGCGCTGGAGGTTCCGGGGCAGGAGTTGATCGCCTGGCTAGGCCCGGCGATCGGGGCGGAGCACTTTGAGGTGGGGCCTGAAGTGCGCCAGGCATTTTTGGAGCGTTCCGCGGAGTGCAGTCGCGGATTCCGGCCCAGCGCTAGGCGCGCCGGTCACTGGGATGCCGATATTTTCCAGTTGGCGCGGATAGTTCTGCAAATGAGTGGTGTCCACCGGATCTACGGAGGCAATGTTTGCACGTATCGGGAGGAAACGCGGTTTTATTCCTATCGTCGTGATGGCAAATCCGGTCGCATGGCAAGCCTGATTTGGCTGGAGTCGCGCTGAATTGGCAGCCACCCCGATGCCACAACTTTGACCTGGATCAAGCCGGTCCACTTGAATCCTCCGTTTTCCGGCCGCATCTATGAATTACGATAGATACTCTGTGTTCGATGAACAAAACAGTTTGATGAGGTGATGTGTGCGGATAGATCGATTTACGACTCAGTTGCAGGTGGCGCTGTCGGATGCGCAATCCCTGGCCGTGGGCAGGGATCATAATTTTATTG
>CAMYKE010000330.1 GCA_947258895.1 uncultured Pseudomonadales bacterium
CTGTCGGCACATATGGCCGACCATACGATCGATACCGGCTATCTGGAGACGGTCAGTCTGACCACCTCTACAAGCCACGGAGACTGGTCGATTATCAGCGGCAACGGCACCCTCGATAATACCGCCGCGAACGATGGTGCCGCCAGTTATACTTTTGTCGCCGCGGATAACGGTAGTGTGCAACTCGGCCTGAAAAACACTGTGATTGAAACCCTTAATATCGATGCGAGCGATGGCAGTATTTCTGAAACCAGCGGCGCAGCCACGGCGCCGGAAGACCAGGATCTCACTTTTAATGAAACCGGCTTCCGTTTTCTCGCCAACGGCACGCCCGGCGCGATCGGCACGCAAATCTCAGGCAAGGACTCGGACATTGCGCCAGGCGGTCAGGCACTGGAACTGCAGGCGATCCGGACCAGCTCCGCCACCGGCGCCTGCGAAGCGGCGTTGCTGGATAGCAATGATATTGAGCTGGCGTTTGAGTGCCTCGACCCGGCCAGTTGCAGTAGTAGCCCGCTGGCGATTAACGGCACCGATATCGGCGCCAATGACAGTGGCGCTGTCAGCGCGTATATACCGGTAGCGATGGACTTTGGCGATGCCAGCGATAACACCGCCAGTTTTAAGCTAAACTACCTTGATGCCGGCCAGATTCGCATGCACGCCCGTTTCAACATGCCTCTGGAGAACGGCAGCGCTTCGGGCAATTTCATCAGTGGTAGCAGCAACGACTTTATCGTCAAACCGGCGGGGCTGTGTGTTGAGAGTACCGACGTCAACGCCGATTGCGCCGCGGGGGACGCCTCCTGTTCCCGGTTCAAGCGTGCGGGTGAGGCGTTTAACCTCTCGGTTAGCGGTGTGGCCTGGGAGGCAGCGGGTGAGGCGGATACGGATTTCTGTAGCGGCAATTCTGTAACGCTCAACTTTCGCCTGGGCAGCATTGCATTGACCTCGAACCTTATCGCGCCGGATCCGGGCTCCAGTACCAGTCTCGGTGATTCCTCGATCGATATTACGGCAGCGAACAACGGCAGCCATACCACGGCGACCCAGAGCAGCTCGGAGGTCGGCGTGTTTACTATCACCGCGACGCCGCCCGCCTACATGGGTGAAGCCATAGCAGCCTCGACCTCGGCAAATATCGGCCGTTTTTACCCGGACCACTTCGAGCTGTCGTCAGGGTCCGTTAGCGAGGCTTGTGCGAGCGGGGTATTCACCTATCACGACCAGGATTTCGCAGTGACTTACCGGCTGGCCGCAAACAATAGCGGCGGCACGACTACCACCAATTACCGGAACGGTTTTATCAAGCTCGATGCGGGGCAGGGGACGCTGAGTTACGGGGCGGTAGATCAGGGCGCGGCGCAACCACTGACTGGCAGGTTGGCGAAGCTCGCCGATACCTTCTCCTGGAATAACGACGGCAGTGGTGACCTTGGCGCGTCTCTGAACCTGGCGCGCCTGTCTGCTCCGGATGGTCCTTTTGGCGCGGACATCGGGGTGGTGCCGGTCGATGCGGATGGCGTCACGATCAGTGCAAGCGGTCTGAACCTCGACGTAGACCTGGATAGCAGCGTCGATCACAGCCTGATCGGGCGCTCCACCCAGCGCTACGGGCGGCTGTTTATCAACAACGCCTTTGGTCCGGAAGTGCTGGCGCTGAGCCTGCCGCTGCGGGCACAGTTCTGGAACGGCACGGCATTCGTCGTCAACCTGATGGATAGCTGCACCACCCTTACCGATGTGCCGGCTCCCGGCGGCACGCCCGGTGATCCGGACAGTTGGGGTGATTTCGAGCTCTCGGCGTATACGGCTGGCCTGGCGCCGGGTGAAACCGTTCCTGCCTTCGCGGCAATCGTAAACGGGAGCGGCGCCCTGGATCTGTCTGCGCCGGGAGCCGGAAACACCGGTGCGGTGCGTATAGACGTACGCGGGCCGGCATGGTTGCGGTTCGACTATGATGCCAACCCGGTGACTCCCGACGAGGATGCCCATGCCGAGGCTACCTTCGGTCAGTATCGGGGCAATGACCGGGTGATCTACTGGCGGGAACTGATACCGGTACAATAACGAGCCAAGAGCAATCAGTGAGCAGCTTATTGAACGAACCGAAGATGGACTGCGACAAGCCGCAACGCTTGGAAATCCTGGATTCCCGGGAATCATGGTATTACCCGTCAGGCGGCGTCTTGACCGAATCACCAGAATGGCACAACAGCCGTTTGAGGTGTCCATCGCCCTGGTCCCCCGTGACCAGCAATGGCCCAGGTCGGCGCAGTGCCGTAGCAGCGACGTTGCGTGGTCGCTACCTGAAATCGATCATTTCATGGCGCTCCATGAAGCCAAAGGTCTGGGTTGCGACCCGGCGGTACATTAAAAGGTGCAGCAGGTAAGTAGCGACGCTGTGCACACTGCGGGTATCGCGCCAGGTCAGTCCCGCGCCGAATTTTCCATTCCCAGTTCCTTGATCTTTCGCGTCAGCGTGTTGCGGCCCCAGCCAAGCATCAGGGAGGCGTCGCGCTTGCGCCCGCCGGTGTGTTTCAGCGCCGCCTCGATCATGACCCGTTCGAAGGCAGGTAAAGCCTCGTCCAGGATGGCGGTACGCTTCGAGTTGAGGCTCCGCTCAGCCCAGGACTTCAGCAGTTCTTCCCAACTGGCTTCGATAGCTCGGGTGGGAGTGCCGGTATCCAGCAGTTCCGGCGGAAGGTCCGATATGTGAACTTCACGACCCGAGGCCATGACCGTAATCCAGTGGCAGATATTTTCCAGCTGGCGGACATTACCCGGCCAGTCAAGCTGGCACAGGTAGGTTTCTGCTTCCCGCGACAGGACCTTCGTTTCCACATTGAGCTCGGTTGCGGACTTGTTCAGGAAGTGCGCCATGAGCTGGGGAATGTCCTCGCGTCGCTCGCAGAGTTTCGGTAAATGGATGCGAATGACGTTCAAACGGTGAAACAGGTCTTCCCGGAATTTTCCATCCGCGACCAGGGATTCAAGGTTCTGGTGGGTCGCGGCAATGATCCGGACATCAACTTTGACCGGCGTGTGTCCGCCGACCCTGTAAAATACACCATCTGCCAGTACTCGCAGCAGACGGGTCTGGGTTTCCGGCGGCATGTCGCCAAT
>CAMYKE010000331.1:0-4679 GCA_947258895.1 uncultured Pseudomonadales bacterium
AAGAATAAGCGGTGTATGCGTCCTCGTGCGTCGCCACTTCCGGCGCCACGGATTGCTCCACAGGGGCGGAGATCGCGGGCTGCGCCTCCGCTGCTGCCACAACAGACCGTTTCCTGGCTGCCGGCACGAGAGGCGATGCATCAAGTGCTGGCGGGACTGCCGCCCTCGCAGCAACTACCGGGCGGGTAGCCGGCGGCGGCGCCAGCACTTCAGACCGTGGTGCAGTGGCGGGCTCGTGACCATTATCTTGACCGCTAATTTCACCAACGCCTTCCGGCGCCTGCACCACCAGCGTTGCCTGATCGCTGGCGGAATCCGGGGCGGGCTCCTCGGCCATTTCGGTCTCGATGATCTCGGCAGCCGCCTCGATGGTCTGGTCGGCAACCTCGGCCAGCATTTCCTCAGGCACCTCTTCGAGGGAAGGATTACCGGCTTGAGAAGAGAGCGCGTCACTCTCGGCTTGCGTGGCGACCGGAGTCACCGCTTCCCGCTGATCTTCGCCCTTGGCCGCGCCAGCTTCGATTACGTTCATCCCCGCGACGCGATCGATTTTTCCCTGCATCCGGGCTTCGGTATGAACCGTATCCTCGGCCAATGATTGCTCGCCGCTGCGCTGCTGCCAAAGGAAGCTGGCCACGAACACTGCTGCCACTACACTGACACCGGCTGCCGCTGATAGCACCCACTTCGGCGGACGGCTATTGGAAACCAGCCTGTTTACCCCATCAGCGAGTACCCGTCGGGCCTCGGCGACGATCTCCAGCGGTACCCCACCAGAGTTCTGGTGGATGCGAATATAGTCTGCCTTGCTAAATGGAATCCTTGCCTGGTCCCCCGCCTGCGCAAAGCAAATCTCCAGGTACTGGCAGCATTCCTTGTAACTGAAGCGGCTCAGTTGATAGTGAAATTCATGGTGGCGATCATCCGCCAGGGATTCGAGACGAGTCAGGTTGTCCTCGAGTTGGGGGCGCCCGAACAACACCAGGTGCAACGGCGTGATCTCGCCGGTAATTGGCTGCACCAGGTCGTGCAACATTTGCAGTACGGGAGTGGCAAGCAAATCAGCGTCATCGATCAGGATCAGGCAGGTGCGTCCGTCTTCGAGCAAATCGCCGGCATATTTGAGAAGGTCGCTTTTTAGCTCGGCTTCCGTGGCAGATTGCAACTCTGCCAAACCGACCTGCTCGGCGATCTCGCGTAGTATCTGGACGGGAGTATCATCAGCCAGTCCATTGATCTGGCAATAGTCACGATCGCCGCTAACCCGTTGTAAAAACTGTTCCGCTACGCGGGTTTTACCGACCCCGGCGTCGGCTGTAACAACGATAAGCTTATGGCTGAACCGCGTGAGGTAGTTTAACAGGCGCAGCAGTTTATCTATTTTTGGCGTGAGTAGAAAAACGTCCCCCGGTGACTCAAAGGGGTCTCGCGTTAATCCGTAATATTGCACCACCTGGTCGACATGGCCAACAGGGTCACCCGCATCGGGTGGGGCACCTTGCTCGATGGTAGCGCTTGCGGCACTCGTCTCAGTCATTGGGACCACCGTTTAAAATCAATACCATGGCATCACAACTCCAGTGTAAAGTGGCATGTGTCTAGAGCGAGCCGCACAGCGACTGACCTGCGGCAAAGGTCCGGGAAAGTGCTGCCGAATCGATGTCCGCCGTCACCCGTGCCTTGCCAATCGCATCAACCAGCACCAGCGCCATCACCAGCCCCGAGCAAGCCCATGCGGACCGATAAGTCCGCCGCCATCACCATGCCGGCAGCAACCGCTTCTCCATGCAGCCATTCGCCGTAACCTTGCTCGGTCTCAATTGCGTGACCAAACGTGTGGCCGAGATTAAGGATTTCCCTCAATCCTGATTCGCGCTCATCCTGCGCCACCACTCGAGCCTTGATTTCACAAGAACGCGTAATCGCATAGTGGAGCGCGTCCTCCCGCAACGACAGCAACGACGAGTAATTGTTCTCCAGCCAGACAAAGAACTCACGGTCGGCGATGATGCCGTACTTGATAACCTCGGCAATTCCAGCACGGTAATGGCGTGCTGGCAGGGTCTGGAGGGTTTCTGTGTCGATAATCACACATTGCGGCTGGTAGAACGCCCCTATCATATTCTTGCCGAGCGGGTGGTTCACCCCGGTTTTTCCGCCCACCGAAGAATCGACCTGCGCCAGCAGGGTAGTTGGCACCTGGACGAAGTTGACACCGCGCTGGTAGCACGCCGCGGCAAAACCCGCCATGTCGCCAACTACCCCGCCGCCCAGGGCGACGATAGTGGTGCCGCGGTTATGCCGTTCAGCCAGCAACTGGTCAAATACAAGTTCGAGCGTGGCAAGATTCTTGTTTTCCTCGCCGTCCGGCAGTACGACCTGGGAGCAGGATATCCCGGGGTACCCCGCACGCACCTTGTCAAGGTAGAGGGGCGCGACTACTTCATTGGTCACCAGCATTACCTGCCGACCGCTAACATGCCGCCTCAGTAACTGCTGGTCAGCCAGGATGCCACTGCCAATATAGATCGGGTAGCTACGCTCGCCTAGATCAAGATTCAGGGTGTACATGGCTTATTTCGGTTGGCCTGGAGTGCATAATAGATGGCGAATTATAAAGCCAGAACCTGCCATTGGGCAGGTGCTTTTGGAAAAATATAGCGGCTGGTTGCGCAGTTCGCCAGGGCTGGGTGCGCAGTGCCTGTCGGCGGTGTGCGGCAACGCAATTCCGCATGTTGTATGCCCCCGTCCTCAGTAAAGTACTCTGTCCAGCCCCCGTATTCGAATTTGATGCTAACGCAGCGAGGGAACCGACTCAGGTACCCTCGAGGAAGCTGAGTATCTTGCGCACTACCAGCTTTGGGTTTCCCTCGTGAGTGGGTACCACCAGGTCTGCGATCTCCCGGTATAAAGGATCGCGCTCTTTCAGCAAGCCAGCCAGCACTTGACGCGGATTTTCCTGCTGTAACAATGGACGACTCTTATCTTTACGGGTCCGCTGGTATTGCTTGTCCACGGTGGTTTCCAGATAAACTACCGTGCCGCGAGAACCCATATTGCGGCGATTCTGCATGGACAGTATGGCGCCGCCTCCAGTTGCCATGACAACTTCCGGCAACCGGGTGAGTTCTTCTATAACGTTCATTTCACGGACCCTGAATCCTTCCTCTCCCTCCACGTCAAAGATCCACGGGATGTCCGCACCGGTGCGCTCTTCTATTTCGCGATCGGTATCTGCAAAGGGAATATTCAGCGCCTTGGAAAGCAAACGCCCGATGGTGCTTTTTCCAGCTCCCATCGGGCCTATGAGGAAGATTCTGCTAGCGTGCTTCACTAACGGACATTGAGGGTATCTTTTAACAGCCTCGGTGTAATGAAAATCAACAACTCGGTTTTATTTTCGCTTTTCACCGTACGCTTGAACAATCGACCGACATAGGGGATATCACCGAGGAACGGGGTCTTTGACATCTGATCTACGGTTTCGACTTCATAGACGCCGCCGAGTACCACGGTCTCGCCATTCTCGACCAGCACCTGGGTCTGGATCTCGTTAGTATCGATTGCAGGAACTTCCGCGCCGCCGATGCCCTGGAAGATCTCACCAATGGAATCCTTGTTGATCTTGAGGTCCATGATGATTCGATCATCGGGCGTGATCTGCGGGGTTACTTCCAGAGACAATACTGCGTCCTTGAAGGTCACGGAAGTTGCGCCGCTCGAGGAAGCTTCCTGATAGGGAATTTCCACACCTGATTCAATTCGGGCGGTCTGGCCGTCTGCGGTAATCAGTTTCGGTTGCGAGACCACTTCGCTCAAACCGTCCGCTTCCAGAGCGGAAAGCTCGATGTCGAACAGGTTGCCGTTATTGGTAAGGAAACCGAGGGCAATCGACGAGGTCGGGTTGGCTACACCCATGTCTACTGCCAGCGAATTGTCTTCCCCGCCCGAAATAATGATGTCGTCTTCGACATTCAACGTCTCCGCAAGGGTATTGAGACTGCCGCCGCCAACACAGGGGCGCCCAAAACATTCACCCAGCGCGTTGAAACCCCAGCGCACACCCAGGTTCTTCTGGAAATCGTTCGACGCAATCACGATGCGCGCTTCGATTATCACTTGCCTGACCGGGATATCCAGGTAGGAAAGGGCGCCACGAATAGCATCGAGTTTTGCGGCGGTATCCTGTACCAACAGGGTATTGGTTCGCTCATCCACCGTGACGGAGCCCCGCGAGGAGAGCAGGCCCTGTTCGGCGCTCAGCAATTCCGCGACGTCCACCGCTTTGGCATAGTTAACCTGCACAAACTCGGTCTGCAGCGGCGCCAGTTCGGCAATTTGACGAGTATTTTCCAACTCCAGCCGCTCGCGGTTGGCAATCTCATCCGCCGGCGCAATCATCAGGACATTCCCCATCTTGCGCTTGTCGAGGCCCTTGGTCTTGAGAATCAGATCAAGTGCCTGGTCCCAGGGCACGTTCTGCAGACGGAGGGTGATACGGCCATCGACCGTATCGCTGGCCACCAGGTTGAGATCGGTAAAGTCTGCAATAATTTGTAGCACCGAGCTCACTTCCACGTCCTGGAAGTTTAGCGACATTTTTTCGCCGATGTAGGGGAATTTCTCCTTGCGACGTTTTTCGGCTGCACCTGCGGTAACCGGCTTGAAGTCCAGTACCA
>CAMYKE010000331.1:4694-7303 GCA_947258895.1 uncultured Pseudomonadales bacterium
GCCGAGCCGTCTCCTTCAGGCAGGGCATCCACGATGTGCACGGGGGTCGCGAAATCAATGACGTCCAGGCGACGTTGCAAAGGCTCCGGAAGCAGCGCATTGGCAAAAGCAACCTTCACGCTACTGCCCTGCTGGTTGATGTCGATCTCGACATCGGGTGAAGAAAGGGTGATCTCCACACGCCCTTCGCCTAAGTCCCCACGGCGAAAATCGATGTTCTCAATACTGCGGACGCCGCTATCGGCAACCGCTGCTGACGGCGCCTGAGTCACGGCGGGTTGCTGCGCAAATCCGGTACCGCCCGCGCCCAGTAAAATTCGTAATTCGCTCCCTTCGACAGTGGCAGAATACGCAACCATCTCAGTGAGATTGACCACCAGGCGCGTTCGGTCACCGGTTTCCAGTACCGTAACGCTGCGCGCATTACCTACCCCGAGGGAATGGTACTTGGAGTCCAGCGCGCTACCCACGCCAAATAAATCCAGTGTAATTCGAGCGGGATCATCGATCGTATAGCTGCGCGGCTCGGGAGGCGTACCATCGAATGCCAGGCGCATTTCAACGCGATCACCAGAGAGCGATGCGAAATCTATTTTTTTCAACATAACATCTGCAGCATTTGCCAGGCCGTTAAACCCGACCACAACGCAAACCAGAATGCTGACCAAAGTCCGTTTCACTCTTTGCAAGCGGTTTGCAATCATTTTTATGCTCGCTCGTGTATTCATCTCTAGCGTCTCCACTGATGCCTAACTCTCATCCTGTAACTTTAATGTTCGCGGCCGCTCTAACCAGCCCCCATGTCCATCTGGCACTATTTCAATAACGTCTAGCTGGCCGATATCCACTCCGATCACGCGTCCATGATTTCTGCCCATGTAGTTGCCAGGCTTGACCCGATGCACACTGCCCTGCATATCATCCACCAGGGCCCATAATTCGCCGCCGCCCAGGGTGATCGTACCAACCATCTTGAGCCCATCGATACTAAATCCTTCGAGAAACTCCTTGGGCCGATTCTCGTCGGGCTTGATATCAGCAACGCTCTTGCCCTGCTGGTATTTCATCAACTTGACCTCAATCGGTCGCGAAAATGGCGCCCGCAATCCCGCTGCGCTGTATTGAAAACTCTCGTACAACTGGAATTCGGGTAGTGGCTGGATAGCGCCTTTGGGTTGCGCCTTGACCTCTTCCACGAACGCCTTGAGGTCAGCAAACTCGCCGTTTCCGGAGCAGCCCGCCAGCGCCCCTGTCAGCGCGAACAAGGCCAGGGCTTTACTGCGTAAGTTCTGCATTTATTCGCCCTCCTCTTCGATGTACCGATAGGTTTTCGCAATAATCGTCATATCCAGCAACCCGGTATCCCCGGCAGGGCTCAACTCAAAATCATGCAAGGTTACGATCCGCGGCAAACTGGACACACCGCTTACGAATGCGCCAAAGTCGTGATAGCCACCACGTGCCTGGATCTCAATAGGAAGCTCGATATAGAACTCTGCCGAGGCCTCGGGTTGCAATTCGATAGACTTGATTTCCAGACCCGTACCCAGCCCGGTATGGGTTATGTCTTCCAGCAAGCCCGGAACTTCCGTATCGCTGGGTAACTGCTTGACCAGGGCGCCAAAGGATTTTTCCATTTCCGCCATTTGCGCGCGATACTCATCAAGGTTAGCGGCCTGGAACGCCTTCTCCTCGAACTCCTTGCGCAGAGACTGCTCTTCTTTCTCGTGCTGCTCCAGGGTTGCCAACCTGTCGTTAATGCGCAAGTAATAGCCGAGGAAAATAACCAGCGCGAGCACCAGCACCCAGACAATCATCTTGATTAGCAGCGGCCATGACCCGGCATTGGTGAAATCAAGATCATTGATGTCAAAATCACGCAGCCCTGCAGTTAATTCCGATACATTCACGAATTAACCCTCCTGTCCATTTTTATCTAACGCAATCCGTTTTACCGAGAGATTAAAGAGGTTTGCCGTGGCACCCTCCTGGTCGTCAGCTTTCACAGAGGTGAGATTGGGTTCATCAAACCAGTCCGATTTGTCCAGCTGGCGCATCAGGCTCGATATCCTGTTATTCGATTCCGCCGCGCCGGTGAGCGATACCACATCGTCTTCGCTGGAAACCGAAGTAAGGTACACACCGTCCGGCAGCTGGCGTACCAACTCGTCAAAAATGTGCACGATCACCGGCCGGTTACCCTGTAATTCCTGAATTACTCGCATCCGCTCGACGAGCTGATCACGCTTCTCCTTCAGCTTTTCGATCTCCTGGATCTTTTCCTCAAGGTTTCCAATCTCGGCAGCAAGGTATTCGTTACGCGCTTCCTGGGTTTCGATCCACCCGCCGGCAATACGATCCGCCATAAACACGTACAACACACCCACAATTGCAAAGCCAATGATCGCGACCAGGAATTGACGCTGGTCTTCAGCTCTTGCCTCTTCGCGCCAGGATCTAAGGTTAATTCGCGCCATTAGTCGAAACTCCTCATAGCCAGCCCGCACGCTATCATCAGTGACGGCGCATCATTACTCAATGCTGTTGTATTGACTCTCGACGCCACGGACATCCCGACAAAGGGATTGGCTACAACTGTAGCGGTGTCG
>CAMYKE010000332.1 GCA_947258895.1 uncultured Pseudomonadales bacterium
GCTGACATATTGGGATATTACACCTCCAGCCAATACAGCAATCCCGGCAGCCACAATGAGAGCTGATGATGCTCCGAGAAACACAACCCATTTGCTAACATCCTTATCAGCTGCAAATAAAAGCGTTGCTAGTTGAGTTTTATCTCCCAATTCCGCTACGAATACGGCAATAAATACAGTCAATAATATTTTGATATCCACGCTGCGTTATTCTCCCTTTGACAATTACCTGCCAGAAGTGGCCATTTAAGACAAATAGACTGCTTTACTCAATGAGTGGATTTCTCATTGGCGAGAATATATCGTAAGCAGCAACATCCGGCTGGATTACTAGTGTCACAGGAGCAAAATCCTGCCTTTGTCATTTGAACGATAAAGTCCCGTATTTCAGGGTGGTGCTGCACATCAGTATTCGATATACCAAAGCAGTAGCAGGCCAAAGTATTAGGCTTACATTCTTTTATTCCTACGACAGTTCTGAGCTCTGTTTTTGTGACAACTGAGTTGTCTTCACCAAAGTAAACAACATCACATTCCGGGTCATCACAGAAGTAGTAACCTTGCTGCTTTTCTGTCCACTCCCACGGTGAATTAATATGGTGAAGAATCGTCTTCAAGGAAACTGACCTGTATTCTTTGCCATTTGCAGGACATACATGCATTCTCAATGGTGATTCAGTAGCACATTCTGAATGACGGCAATCAGACATAATGATTCCTCCATAACACTTGCGGCAATTCTAAATAGTAATATAGCAAGTAAGGATTTTATCGAATGCCTAGCAAGGGACGATTGGTTACCGATGGACGCATGATGTGAAGGGCCGACTTCAGTACATCTAAGACATACAGGGACTTACGGCGAATGACCGGGTCGTTCTTCCCCGTTTAGTGATCTTTAATATAAGCGCCCGCTAAAGAACCGGGTTGAGGCGGAAACCGAACTTACAATCTGACACTGTCTACCAGATCGAATCTGAACTACTACGTATATAGTCATATGAAATAAACCTGTCCCCTTTGCACCCAACTTCAGTCCCCCATTAACGTCTCCAGCTCCAGCCAACTTTCCTCCAGCTCTGCCACTTTCTCTTTCAGTCGTGTGTGCGCCGCATTCAATTCACTGATCTTTTCGCGGTCGGAGCTGACGTAGGTGGCGCGATCGGCGAGTTGCCCGGTGACCGCGGCGAGTTCTGCCTGTGCAGTGGTCAGCAGAGATTCGAGTTTCTTTTGTTTAGACTGCAACGCTTTCCGGTTGGGCCTGGGGGCGTCTTGCGTGCGCTGTTTTTCCTGCCGGGGCTGGCTGGCGGCTTCGCGCGGGCGGCGGGTTTCGATCCAGCGTTTGTAGTCTTCCAGGTCGCCATCGAACAATTTGGCTTGACCCTCATTGACCAGCCATAGTTCGTCGGCGACGGCGCGGATCAGGCTGCGGTCGTGCGATACGAGCACCACGGCACCGGTGTAATCTTCCAGCGCGATGGTGAGTGCGTCACGCATGTCCAGGTCAAGGTGGTTGGTGGGCTCATCCAGCAGCAGCAGGTGCGGTTTCTGCCAGGCCAGCAGAGCGAGCGCGAGACGGCTTTTCTCGCCGCCGGAGAAACTCGCCACCGGGCGGTCTTCACTATCGCCGGCCAGGCCGAAACGGCCGAGGAAGTTGCGTAGCGCCAGCGTGGTTTCTTTTGGCGCTACCCGTTCCATGTGTTGCAGCGGCGTGACTGCATTGTCGAGATTCTCCAGTTGATGCTGGGCGAAGTAGCCGATACGGATGTCGGGAATAATCTCCAGAGTGCCCGAGGTGGGCTGCAATGCACCCACCAGCAGTTTGATCAGCGTAGATTTGCCCGCACCGTTGGGGCCGAGCAGGGCGATGCGCGCACCGGCACGTAGCACCAGTTCGATATTCATGAACAACGTCTTGTCGCCATAGGCGAAGCCCATGTTTTTTGCGCGGATCAACAGGTCCGGGCTGCGTTGTGGCGCTTCGATCTCCAGTTCGAAATGACCGTCGGTGACATGCACAGCGGCAATGCGCGTGATTCTGTCCAGCGCCTTGAGACGGCTTTGCGCCTGTTTGGCCTTGGTGGCCTTGGCGCGAAAGCGGCGCACGAAGTCTTCGAGATGCTTGATCTTTTCCTGCTGTTTGTTGAATGCCTGGTTCTGCAGTGCGATCTTTTCTGTACGCGCGCGCTCGAAGTCATCATAGTCGCCGGTGTAGCAGTCGATGGTCTGGTCATGCATATGGGCGATGCGGTTGACGCAGGCATTGAGGAATTCGCGGTCATGCGAGACCAGCAGGATGCCGCCGGGATAGCGCGCCAGGTATTCTTCGAGCCAGAGGATAGCTTCGAGATCGAGATGATTGGTGGGTTCGTCCAGCAATAACAGATCGGCGCGATGCATCAGCGCACGTGCCAGGTTCAAACGCATGCGCCAGCCGCCGGAGAAACTCGTCACCGGGCGGGCCAGCGTGTCGTTGGCAAAGCCAAGACCGCGCAACATTTGCGCAGCGCGCGCGCCGGCACCATAGCCGTCGATGTCTTCATAACGCTGTTGTGCAGCGAACCACCTGGTATCGTGATTCTCGCGCGCCAGCGTTTTCTCCAGCAGGCGCAGTTCAACGTCGCCGTCGAGTACGAACTCCAGCGCGGGCTGATCGGAGTTGGCGATCTCCTGTTCAACGTAGGCGATGGTCTTGCCGGGCTGCATGGAAACCTCGCCGCTGTCCGGCTTGATTTCGCCACGTATCAGGCGGAACAGCGTCGTCTTGCCGCAGCCGTTCTTGCCGGCCAGGCCGATACGCTGGTTGGAGTACGCCTGTAGATTCACATCATTGAGCAGCGGGATGCCGCCTTGCAGGTAAGACAGGTTCTGGATATTGAGCATGGGCGGGATAATAGCAGACCGATAAAAAATGGCCGTGATTCCGGGGACAGTATACCTGTTTAAACCAGTCAGACCCTGTTGCCCTGCCTCCCCAAACGAGCAGTTGTAGGTAATTCAGCATACGCCCCAACAGCTTCTCTACCATTTCAAAGTTTCTCTACCGTTTCTATAAATGCCTATAACGCCTCATTACCGAGCGGTCGGCAACTTCGAGTGTGTTTAAATTGAGTATACTGTCCC
>CAMYKE010000333.1 GCA_947258895.1 uncultured Pseudomonadales bacterium
GAAGAACTCGAGTTCGATGATAGCGAAAATCCTTTCCATGGCGAGCAGTTGGTGCTTTGCAGCCTCGAATACCTGGTTGGACATCCGCAGCAGGCGGCGCAGGCCCGGGGCGGAGAATGGGACTTGCTGGTGGTGGATGAAGCGCACCATCTTTTATGGTCACCCGAAGCGCCGAGCCCCGAGTACCAATTGGTCGAGAACCTCGCTGATAGTACCGCTGGACTGTTGCTACTTACCGCGACCCCGGAACAGCTGGGTAAGGAAAGTCATTTCGCACGACTGCGCCTGCTGGATCCGGATCGATTCAGCGATCTCGACCGGTTCCTGCTGGAAGAACAGGGGTACCAGGAGCTCGCCGAGCAGGCACAGGCTTTACTCGATGACCCGGAACAGGCCGGGGCGTTAGACGATTTGCTCGACCAGCATGGCACGGGCCGCGTTTTATTTCGCAACACCCGACACGTGGTCAAGGGATTTCCCGCGCGCGAGGTACACCCGGTGGCCTTAATTGCGGGCGGTGAAGGTGATCCCTACCGTCACTGGCTAGGCGAGTTTTTACGAGAGTATCGAAGCAAGAAGGTGCTGGTGATTGCCGCCACAGCAAGCACCGCGCAGCAGCTGGTTGCCGATTTGAAACAGAATTTCGGAATACGCGCGGCGCTGTTTCACGAGGGCATGAGCCTGGTCGAACGTGACCGCGCGGCTGCCTGGTTTGCGGATCATGAAGATGGCGCCCAGGTACTGATTTGCTCGGAAATCGGCAGCGAAGGGCGCAACTTTCAATTCGCCCATCACCTCGTGCTGTTCGATCTGCCGGGCAATCCTGATTTGCTCGAGCAGCGCATCGGCCGCCTCGATCGCATCGGACAGAACGCGGTCATCAACATCCATGTGCCCTATGTAAAGGGGAGTGCACAGCAGATCCTGTTCCGTTGGTATCATGAAGGCCTGGGTGCGTTTTCGCATACCTGTCCGGCCGGGCACCAGGTTTACCTCAAAACCCGCGACGAGTTGCAGCAGCACCTCGATGATCCGCAATTAGCCGTTGACGGGTTTATCGAACGCACCCATGAATTGCACCAGTCGCTCGACCAGGCGTTGCAGCAGGGACGTGATCGCCTGCTCGAGATAAACTCCTGCAGGCCCCAGGTTGCGGAAACGCTCATCGGTGAAGCGATGCAGCGCGAGATTGATTTTGATTTGTTCAAATTCATGGAACGCATTTACGATTGTTACGGTGTCAACAGCGAAATTCGCGGTCAGGATCGATGGGTAATAACCCCCGGCGATAACATGCTCACGCAGATGCCGGGCCTGCCGGAGGATGGCATGACCGTGACCTACGACCGCAGCGCCGCGCTCGCCAATGAAGACTTGCATTATCTGACCTGGGAGCACCCGTTCGTACGCAATTCAATGGATATGATCCTGAGCAGTGAATTTGGTAATACCGCGCTAATCGCTCTCAAATACAGCGGCGTTAAAGCCGGTACGCTGCTTGCGGAATGTCATTTCCTGATGGAATTCAGCGATGATTCGCATAGCCATAACGAGCGCTACTTTCCGAATTCGAGCATCAGGGTTGTGATCGACGAATCCGGGCAGGACCATGCCGAACGACTCGAACTCGAGGCGAGTCTGCAACAGTCACAACGCGTCGATCAAGATACCGCGATCAAGATTGTCAAAGCCCGGCAAAGCGAGTTAACGCGAATGCTGGAAATGGCGGAACTGCTCGCCGATACCCGGGTACCCGGTTTGATTAGCAATGCCCGGACCAACGGGCGAGACCTGCTCGGGCACGAGGTCGAACGTCTCAAAGCCTTGCAAAAGATCAACCCCGGGGTGCGCAACGACGAGATCGAATTTTTCCAGGGCCAGCTCGACCGTTTCGAAACCGCGCTTGAGCATGCGCGTGTGCGTCTCGATGCGGTCCGGGTGATCGTCGCTATTTAACCCGGCGATTATCCCTTAAGCTTTAGATGGACCGATTTTAACAATCAAGCTTGACTCGAAATCGGTGAAATTCAGCTGAAAGCAGACACTGGCAGTATTTTTCCGAGAGTCGGCTGCGACCCAACTGAGACGCTCCGAACTGTCGTATCGGCTTTCGCCGGAATGACAGGAGTTGGCCGAAGAATGAAGCCTGCGCATCTCTTATGAACGTCTGCTTACGGGAGAGCAGGCATTTAGAAACCTTTGATAAATAGCTAAAAATAAATCCTTAAAGCTATGGGCCTGGTAGTAGGGAACAATTAAACCAGAACCCTTTCAATCCTCAACCAATGACCAGATCATTACAGTTAAAGTCTAATGCTTCTTGCGGCGTGACTTTTTTGCCTTGCGTCCTGGCGGAGAACTCGTTTCGGATGCGCCGTACTTTGCCAGCCTGATTTTTTTCTTGCGGCGCCTTTCAAGGAAAACCAGGGTACCGATAAATAACAACAGTCCTCCAACCGCATAGCTCCATGACGGCACGTGAAAGCGACCCAGGTTCCCTTCAATAAATTTACCATCGACAAAATTTGCTTCATGTATTCGTGCAGAGGTATCGTCTTCCACGTCGAATGTGACTCGTAAATCGGCTTCGTGCGATCCTGCGCGGAGTTTGAGGATTCGGTGATAATCGGAATTGTGTAGGTGTAAATGCACTGAGTAGTACCCATCGGCGCCAGTCTTGCCGGTGCTGAGCAACTCGCCCTCCGCGAAGGCTTGGACTGTTAAATTGTCGATGCCCTTCTGATTGGCATTGAGCACATAGCCTCGGATGTTATAGCGATGATCAGGCTCGTGATCAGCCCAAACAGTGTTGAAGAATAAACTTCCTGCGATTAGGGAAAAAATAATTGTTCTCATTAGAATACGATTCCAGAGAGAGGTAAGAGTCAGCGAAATTATACAAGAGGGAGCAAATGGAAAAGCAAATATTTAAAAAAATACCAGCGTCCGTTCCTGGCCGAAGTTTGCCTCCGACCCAGGTACACCGAGCGTGTCCTTTGGAGATAACAAACCCTGAAACCCTCTTTATCAGCGGCTGAGAACGACCTAAGGAGACCCCCAGATATAAGTTTTCGGACTAAATTTAGTAAATTGTTATATGGAAATAGAGCTTCTATAAATCCT
>CAMYKE010000334.1 GCA_947258895.1 uncultured Pseudomonadales bacterium
CCAAAGCGCCGATCGGCTGGTATCTACGCTGTTCCTGGCAACCCTTGCCCACGGCGTCATCATCCTTGGGGTAAGTTTCTCGTTTCTTCTGCCACAAGCCGTGCAGGACGCCACCAGCCTTGAGGTCGTGCTTGTGCAGGGCGCGGACGCCGTGCGCGAGCCTGAGGATCCCCAATACCTGGCTCAGCAAAACCAGCTTGGCGCCGGCAGCGAAGACCAGAGTGAGCGGCCCGCGACTGCGCCTGCCAATACACGCAGCCTGCAGAATGAGGGCCAGGTCGAGGGAGACGCACTGGAAAATCAGACTCGCGGGCAGCAAGCGCAGCCCCTGGAAACACTGGTCAGCCGCGCGGCCTCCGAAACGGCAGTCGAGAGCGTGCCCTGGGCTGTGAGTGACCCTTCGCGGCGGCTGACCACGGCGCGGCTGATGCTGGCCAGTGAAGACAGTGCGGCCGCGCTGGACGAAGTGCGCCGCGCTCTCCGTGCGCAGGGCAAGAACCCGGACGAAGACATCATTACCGTCAATGCGCGGGCCAGCCAGTTCGCAGCATACCTGACTTACTGGCGCTCCCGTATTGAGGAGGTAGGCACCCTTAATTTTCCGGATGACGCCCGACGCGCGGGACTCAGCGGAAATCCGGTCCTCGAGGTTGCAATCAACGCCGACGGATCCATCCGTGAAATCCGGCTCGTTCGATCGTCGAATGAAAAGCTGCTCGACCAGGCTGCCCTGCGCATCCTGAGGATTGCCGCCCCCTTTGATCCTTTTCCTGAGGAGATACGCAAGGACTACGACGTGCTGAGATTCGTCTACGAGTGGCAGTTTCTCAGCGGAGAACGACCGAGTACTCGCGGCCGGATCACCATGCCGGTAGATGGTCCCTGACGCGGGCTATGGATCATCCCTTGTGGGCCCGCCGCCGGGCTACGATAATGGTGCCCCATGGCAAACTCAGACTATCTCACCGGTCAGCTGCTGATTGCGATGCCCAATCTGGGCGATCCCAATTTCTATCACTCGGTAACCTACATCTGTCAGCACGATGAGGATGGGGCGCTGGGAATCGTGATCAATCGGCCGCTGAACCTCACCTGGTCCGATATTTTTCAGCAGATGTCGCTGCAAGCCGACAGCCCCGAATTTGCGGAGCAGGCGGTGATGGAAGGCGGCCCGGTTCAGAAAGAGCGCGGCTTCGTTATCCATCCTCGCGAGGGCGAGTGGGAATCCAGCCTCGAGGTATCGGACCAGCTCGCGGTCACAACCTCCCGGGACATCCTCGAATCCATGGCCCGCGGGGGCGGTCCGACGAAGGCCCTTGTGGCGCTGGGCTACGCCGGCTGGGGCGCAGGCCAACTCGACATGGAGCTTGCCGCAAATGCCTGGCTCTCCGTACCCTGCAAGGAAGACCTGTTGTTCGACACCGCATTCGAGCAGCGCTGGGCTGCCGCCGCCAGGCTGCTCGGCGTGGACATCTCCCAGCTCAGCTACCCCGCAGGGCACGCCTGATGCGCCGGCAGCGTGCATGAGTGTGCCGCACGAAGCCAGTCCGACAGAGACATTGCTTGGACTTGATTTCGGCCTCCGGCGTATTGGCGTCGCGGTGGGGAGCTTCCTGACGGGCAAGGCCCAGCCACTCGGAAGCGTGGCCAACAACGGTGAGTCGCCGGACTGGGACACGCTTCAGGCTTATGTACGCGAATGGCAGCCGGCGCGGCTGATCGTTGGACTTCCGCGTACGCTGGGTGGACAGGATACGGACATGAGCGATCTTGCGAAGGCGTTTGCGGCGCAGCTTGCAAGCCGCTTCGCTCTCCCCGTGGAACTCGTGGATGAGCAGCTGAGTTCGGCAGCAGCCCGCGAACACCTGCGTGAAGCACGGCGCTCCGGTCGCCGCCGGCGGCGACTGAAACGCGCCGATGTGGACCCCGTTGCGGCGCAGGTCATCCTGGAGACCTGGCTGAACGAAAACCGACGCGGCCAATCACGAGCACCGGACGGATGAGCCCGGGCCACGACATGCCGCTCAGAAACCTCATTGCCCTTAATGAGTTATCCGGGATCCATCTGAGCGCCTTGCTGGACGCGGCCGAACACTACCTGGCGGCGCCTGGCGCATTCCCGGTGCGTGGCAAAGCGCTCGCCGGGCGGACCGTGGCTAACCTTTTTTTCGAACCCAGCACGCGCACGCGCGCTTCCTTCGAGCTGGCTGCAAAGCGACTTGGCGACGATGTCGTAAATCTCGATTTCAACGTGTCATCGCGCGTCAAGGGAGAGACCGTGCTGGACACTGTTTATACGCTCGAAGCGATGGGCGCCTCGATCATCGTCTTGCGTACTTCGGAAAAGGGTGTCCCCGCACTGGTATGCGAGAACGCCGGACCCGCCACCAGCATCGTCAGCGCCGGAGAAGCAGACCAGGCGCACCCCACCCAGGGCCTCCTGGATGTGCTGACCATCCGCCGGCACAAGCCCGACTTGCATTCGCTCAGGATAGCGATTGTTGGCGACATCGCTCACTCGAGGGTGGCGCGCTCCACGATCTGCGCACTGAAAATACTGGGCACCACGGATATGCGCCTCGTAGGTCCGGCCGCACTCCTCCCGCAGCAGAGCGAATTCCCCGGCACGAGAATTGTCAGCACACTTGAGGAAGGCCTGGCTGGCGTGGACGTCGTCATGGCACTTCGCATTCAGAAAGAGCGCATGGCAAGTGCGGACCTGCCGGATTCCCGCGATTACTTCCATCAGTTCGGACTGAGTACGGCAAGCCTCAGTACGGCAAAGGACGATGCAATTGTCATGCACCCCGGACCCATGAACAGGGGCATCGAAATCGATGATGCGGTGGCTGACGGGCCGCGCTCGGTAATCAGGGAGCAGGTGCGCAACGGGGTTGCGGTGCGCATGGCGGTGCTGGCCACCGTGGCTGAGACTTTACAGAGCACTCCTGGGAACCACCGCGCATGAGTCCGGTCGATCACAGCCACCGCGGCACCATCTTCCTTGAAGACGCAGAGCTCATCGCACAGCAGTCTTTTGCCGATGGTCAGTTCATCATGCGCCTGACAGCGCCCCGCTGCGCCGAAAGCGCCCGGGCTGGCAGTTTCGCACACGTT
>CAMYKE010000335.1 GCA_947258895.1 uncultured Pseudomonadales bacterium
CCGCATCGGAAGGATCGCTGGCCTGGCGCGCGCGCGCCTCGATTCGTGCCCGTGCAAGCTCGTCCGCCAGCTCGCAACTGATGATTTGCAGAGGCACGCCCCATTGTTCGGCGGCGCTAATGAACAGTTCGCGATAAGCGGCGCCTAGAAAAGTCGCATCCACCACGACCGGCTTGCCTGCCGCCAGGATGACGCCGGCAAGCTCCAGCAGTCGCTCGAAGGTACGGTCGCTGGCAGCGTGGCTGTACAGGCCCGCGTCGGGACCTTGTGACTGCAAATCGCGGCCAAACAGCCGCTTCCTGACCACGTCGGAACGCAGCCGGATAACACCCAGGGTTTCGATTAGTGCTGAACTGACGGTAGTTTTGCCGGTACCGGAGAGGCCGTGCATCAGTAACACAAACCGGCTGGGCGCCCGCATATAGTCCCGTGCCAGATCGGCATAGCGGCGGTAGGTGACAAAGATCTGCGCAGTTTGGTCGGCCGGGGCGTCGTGTAGTCCCAGCAAGGTAACCTTGGCTCGAACCATTGCGCGGTAGGCCTTGTAAAAATTCAGCAGGCCGAGGCTGGCATAGTCGCCCGTGTGTTCCAGATATGCGTTGAGGAATACATTGGCAAAACGCTGCTGCCCCCTGGCTTCCAGGTCCATGACGAGGAACGCAACTTCGCTGATAACATCGATCCAGCGAAATTCTTCATTGAATTCGATGCAATCGAACAGCGTTACCTTGCCATCGATGAGGGTAATATTTCCCAAATGCAGGTCGCCATGGCAAGCCCTGATGAAGCTCTGTTGCTTGCGTTCCGCGATATCGGCCTGGTGCAGGGTAAAGGTATCCTCGGCCCAGGCTTCCAGCTGCGCCAGTTGCTGCAGGTCGTCCTGGTACTCCAAAAACGGCCGGATTGTCGTGAAATTTTGCCGGACGGGCTCAATGACCTGGTCGGGCGCGCCAAAGCGGGTGTCCTGCGGGGCAGTTTCACTGCGTTGGTGGAAGTCTGCTACCAAATCGGCGAGCTCCACGAGATGGCGGGACTTCAGTTCCCCCCGCGTCAGGACCCGGTCCAGCAATTGCTGTTGGTCGAACTGAACCATCTTGATGGCGTATTCGAACGCGCTATCTTCGCCATCGAGTACCGGCTTTGTTTCGCTGCCGGTGATAGGCACGAGACCGATGTACAGGTCCGGCGCCAGGCGCCGGTTAAGGCGAAGTTCCTCCAGGCAAAAGTGGCGGCGTTTCTCGAGGGTTGAGAAATCCAGGAAACCGAAGTCGTTGGGTTTCTTGATTTTATAGGCGTAGCGACCCGTCAGGATCACCCAGGAGATATGGGTTTCGACGAGTTCGAAGTGCTCGACCGGATGCTCGTAAAGCGCCTTGTTTTGCAGTGCCTGGATTAAACGCTGGCTCAATTTAATCTCCGAATAATTTGCTGGACCTTTGCCAGCTGCGAAGTCTACCATCGGAAACTTCAATTTACTTCTCATATCCATCCGCAAATCTTCGATGCCAGCCACCAATAACAAACGTAGTCCCTCCGGGCGTAAATCCGGAGGTAACAAGAGGGCGCCGGTCAACAAGAGGCGAGGCCGCGGCGCGCTGTGGTGGAAGCTGGCGCTGGTAGTGGGCCTCGTCGGACTGGCGATCCTCGTCTACCTGGACGCCGTGGTGACCAACAAGTTCGAAGGACGTCGCTGGGCGCTGCCGGCCAAGGTTTATGCCAGGCCGTTGGAGCTGTTCGCGGGCCAATCCCTGCGCGCCGAGAACCTCGTCTATGAATTGAAATTACTTGGCTACCAGGAAAGCAGCAACGTTACCCGGCCGGGACAATACCAGCGCCAGTGGAATCGCATGACAATATACACCCGGGACTTTACGCTCTGGAACGAGCAACTGGTCGGCCAGCGTATCGAGCTGAGCATCAGCGGGGACAGGGTGACCGGCATCAACGGCGCGGCCGGCGCTGTAATTGATCTGATGATGCTTGAACCCTACCATATTGGCGGCATTTACCCCTCCCATCACGAAGACCGCTCCCTTATCCGTATTTCGGAGGTGCCCGACTTCGTGCTGCAGGCGCTGGTTGCCGTGGAGGATCAGGATTTCTATTCCCATCATGGCGTGTCCCCAAAAGCTATTTCACGGGCCCTGTGGGCCAACCTGAAGTCGGGGCGGGTGGTGCAGGGTGGCAGCACCCTGACCCAGCAGTTGGTCAAGAATTTCTATCTGAGCAGCGAGCAGACCCTCTGGCGCAAGGCAGTGGAAGCGCTAATGGCGATCATCCTCGATCTGCACTATAGCAAGGACGAGATACTCGAGGCGTATCTGAACGAAATCTTCCTGGGCCAGGCCGGATAGCGCGCAATCCACGGCTTTGGCCTTGGCAGCCAGTATTATTTCGGGCGCTCCGTGCGCGAGCTGAAGTTGCACCAGGCAGCGCTGCTGGTCGCGATAGTCAAGGGTCCATCCTATTACAATCCGCGGCGTCATCCGCAGCGCGCCATGGCACGCCGTGACCTGGTGCTCGATATCCTGCAGGTCGAGGGGGTGGCGACTGCCGAGCAGGTGGCTTGGGCCAAGCGCCAGCCACTTGATGTGATTGCAAAACCGAGTTGGTCGCCGGCCGCCTACCCTGCCTATATGGATTTGGTGAAACGCCAGTTGCACCGGGATTACAACGCCGATGATTTAACCAGTGAGGGGCTGCGTGTGTATACCAGTCTCGGTCCGCTGGTGCAGCGCGATGCAGAACAGAGCCTGGTGCAGGGGATAGCGCAGCTGGGGCGAAGATATGGCGAGGTGGCGGCCGGGCTGGAGGGCGCAATCGTGGTCACCAGCACCGATACCGCCGAAGTATTGGCGCTCGTGGGCGGCAAGGATACGAGCTATTCCGGTTTCAATCGTGCCCTGGACGCGGTGCGGCCGGTGGGCTCTCTGCTCAAACCGGCGGTCTATCTGAGCGCGCTGGCAATGCCGGAGCGCTACACGCTGGCTACCCTGGTTGACGATGCACCGGTGAACATTACCGGGGAAAATGGCAAGCCATGGGAGCCGCGCAACTTTGATCGCGAGAGCCATGGCAAGGTGCAATTGCGGCATGCGCTGGCGCAGTCCTACA
>CAMYKE010000336.1:0-1798 GCA_947258895.1 uncultured Pseudomonadales bacterium
CGGTCTTGGCTTTGGTCACCCCCGCGGCAATGGTACCGACACCAATCTCGGAAACCAGCTTGACGCTGATGCGGGCCGCCCGATTGGCGTTTTTCAGATCGTGAATCAGCTGCGCGATATCCTCGATCGAGTAAATGTCGTGATGAGGTGGCGGGCTGATCAGGCCGACGCCCGGGGTGGAATGACGAATCCTGGCGATGTAGTCGTCCACCTTGTGACCTGGCAGTTCGCCGCCTTCTCCCGGCTTGGCGCCCTGGGCGATCTTGATCTGCAGTTCGTCGGCGTTGGTCAAGTACCAGATGGTGACGCCGAACCGACCGGACGCCACCTGTTTGATCGCAGATCGCTTGGAGTCTCCATTATCCAGCGGCTGAAAGCGCACGGGGTCTTCTCCGCCCTCGCCAGTGTTGGATTTGCCGCACAGTCTGTTCATGGCCAGGGCCAGGGATTCGTGGGCTTCGGTAGAAATAGAACCCAGGCTCATGGCGCCGGTTGCAAACCGTTTGACAATGTCGCTGGCCGGTTCCACTTCGTCAACGGCGATTTCCGGTTGCACACCGTTGCGAAACTTGAGCAGTCCGCGAATGGTGCATTTGCGGGTGGCTTCTTCATCGGAAGCCTTGGCGAATGCATGATAGGCGTCGGCGTTGTTATTGCGGGCTGCTACCTGCAGATTGAAGATGGTGCTGGGATTCCACATATGGTTTTCACCGCCGGTGCGCCAGTGGAAATCGCCGGGATTGGGTAGCACCGGAATCAGTTCCTGCTGTATCTCAGGAAAGCCCAGACGGTGTCGACGTTCCGCTTCTTCGATCAGCACCTGGAAATTGATTCCCTGGATCCGGCTGGCAGTGCCAACGAAGCAACGATCGACGATTTCCGTGGCCAGGCCAACTGCCTCGAATATCTGCGCGCCCTTGTAGGACTGCAATGTCGAGATGCCCATCTTCGCCATCACTTTCAGCATGCCCTTGGCGACACCTTTCTTGTAGGCAGCGACCAGTGAATCTTCGTCTGGATAATCGTCACCTAACAGACCTTCCTGGTTGGCCTGCCAAAGCGCTTCGAACGCCAGGTAGGGATTGATGGCGTCGGCGCCGTAACCGGTTAGCAGGCAATGGTGATGTACCTCCCGCGCTTCCCCGGTTTCCAGCACGATACCGATTCGGGTGCGCAGGTGATTGGATATCAGGTGGTGGTGCACGGCGCCACAGGCGATCAGGGCGCTGATGGCGATGCGGTCCAGAGAAATATTGCGGTCGGAGAGGATGATAAACGAGTAGCCATCGTGGATAGCTTGCGTAGCTTCCTGGCAGATGCGATCCAGAGCCGCACCATAACCGCTCTGCTCGTTGGCATCGTAGGTGATATCAATCACCTGGGAGCGCATGCCGCGGTAGTCCATGTTCTTGATACTCGACAGCTGCTTGTTGGAGAGTATCGGGTGTTCCAGGCTCAGGCGATGAGCATGAGACTCGGTAGTTTCCAGCAGGTTACCTTCAGGTCCGATGAAGCACCTTAAAGACATCACCACTTCTTCACGAATCGAATCGATAGGCGGATTGGTAACCTGGGCGAACAACTGCTTGAAGTAGTCATAGATCATGCGTGGCTTGTCAGACAGACAGGCCAATGCCGAATCATTGCCCATCGACCCCAGCGGGTCCCGGGCTTCGGTAACCAGCGGTAACAGCATGAACTGCATGGTTTCCGTGGTGTACCCGAACGCCTTCATGCGCGGCAGAATGTCGCTGGAATCCAGCGAATGGGCAGCGCTCTCTTTACAGATGTCGTCCAC
>CAMYKE010000336.1:1849-4962 GCA_947258895.1 uncultured Pseudomonadales bacterium
ACAGATGTCGTCCACCGTGACTCGCTGGTTGGCCAGCCATTCCCCATAGGGACGCTTGCTGGCGATAGACTCTTTCAGTTCTTCGTCCGGAATCAGCCGGCCCTGCTCGAAGTCCAGCAGGAACATCTTGCCGGGCTGCAGCCGGCCTTTGAGCTTGACGTTTTCCGGTTCGACGTGCAGCACGCCAACTTCCGACGCCATGATGCACTTGTCGTCATGGGTCACATAATAGCGGCTCGGGCGCAGGCCGTTGCGATCAAGTACCGCGCCGATGTACTTGCCATCGGTGAACACGATGGACGCCGGTCCGTCCCAGGGCTCCATAATTGCCGAGTGATACTCGTAGAAATCCTTCTTGAACTGCGCCATGTTGGCGTCAGACTGCCAGGCTTCCGGAATCATCATCATCACTGCTTCCTGCAGCGAGCGGCCACCCAGCAGCAGGAATTCCAGCACGGCGTCGAAACTGCCCGAGTCAGAGCAGTCGGCATCGATAATGGGAAACATCTCCTGCAGTTTATCGCCGTACAGATCGGTATTCAGGGTGCCTTCCCGGGCCACCATCTGGTTGACGTTGCCGCGCAAGGTATTGATCTCACCATTGTGGCTCATAAAGCGATTGGGCTGGGCTCGATCCCAGGACGGGAAAGTATTGGTGCTGAACCGTGAATGCACCATGGCCAGGTGGGTTTCACAGGCCGGGTTGGTCAGATCCTGGTAAAAAGGGAACAGCTGGCCAGGCGTCAGCATGCCTTTATAGACGATAACTCTGGAAGAGAGGCTGCAGGCATAGAGCTGTTTGGCTTCGGTCAATGCTGTGTCGCCACGCAGCGCGTGAGTAAAGCGCTTGCGGATGATGTAGAGCACCCTTTCGAAATGCTCGCGGTCCAGCTCGTCTGCGGCGGCGATAAATAGTTGCTCGATCTTTGGTTGTGCCATGCGGGCGGCTGGCCCGACATCGGCACCCAGCGGATCGATCGGCACTTCGCGCCAGCCCACCAGTCGCTGTCCTTCCTCGGCAACGATCTGGTTGATGACTTTCCGGCACTTTTCTCCTTCCTCGGCGATCTGTGGCAGAAATATATTACCGACTGCATACTTGCCGGGTTCTGGCAGCTCGGTGTTCAGCTCGTTCCGGGCTATCTTCTGGAAGAAGCTGTGGGGCAGCCCCATGAGGATACCCGCGCCGTCGCCGGTGTTGGCTTCGAATCCGCAACCGCCGCGGTGGTCCATGCGGGAATTCAGGTGGTAGGCGTCCAGCATAATCTGGTGGCTGGGAACACCCTTGATATTGGCGACAAACCCCACGCCACAGGAGTCTTTCTCGTTGGCGGGGTCGTAAAGTCCAACTTTATTGGGTAGCCCGAATTTTGGTGGCACAAACTCGTTGTTGTTCATAGATTCCAGTTGTCTCTTGCGTTCAGTCGAGGCGCTCGCTGTGCCCGCTATGGCTGCCAGCCGCATCGCTGCCTTACACTTGTCAGTAGCTCGCCAGAGTGCTTTCTGTCACCGTTAGTCCCCCATGCCAACCAAGGCAGCAGCCTTGCTGGTCTCTTAGTTTCTAGCGCTGTGGGGTGTCCTGACGAGGGTTGGTATTTCAACCTGTACCCTTCCTTTAACGGCAGCGATGGCGCGCCCGGCGGAAGGGCCGGTCACAATAACACCGGCAGAATATATGTCAAGTTTCGAAACCGGGTTAGCAGCAGGGGTTCTACTCCTAACTCGCTGATAATAAGAGGTTTTGAATGTTGGCTCCGGAAGTTTAGAACAGAGTCTGGGTAGACAGCAGGCCGGTCAATGCCTGCCGCTCTTTGGTCTGCGGTTGCTGGTTTGCTGGTCATCAGTTACCGAGTACTGTAGTCAGAGACGCCTTCGGAGGCGGCTTCTGAGGCCCTTTCAAAGACCCCTGCCACGACGCCGGAGGCCGCTATTTCAAAGAGTCTGGGGCATCCGGCAATTACTTGATAAATGCCCGGAGGTGATTTACTCTTGCCTCCCTTAGCATTAGTTACGCATGAATTAATCCAGCAAGCCTGCAAAGCCAAATTCCAAACCCAAGGAGGCGAAACAGCCGTGAATCCAAAACTAACACGTAGGCGCTTCATCAAAGGTGTAATAGCCTCTGGTGTGGCAGTCTCCTCAACATCGCTGTGGTATTCAGCACGAGGTCAATCCCGTCCGGCGGGAGCAGTCGAACGGCTCGTTCGAATCAATGTCAATGGCCAGACCCGCAGCGTCGATGTAGCTGCTAACGAAACATTGGCCTCCACACTGCGCTACAAGCTGGGCCTGACTGGCACCAAGCTTGGCTGCAACCGCGGTGAATGTGGCGCCTGTACTGTACTGGTAGACGATGTTCCCAATTACGCCTGTTCGATTCTGACCCATTCGGTGAAGGACCAGCGTATCGAAACCGTTGAAGGTCTGGAGTCTGCGAACGGCGATCTGCACCCCGTGCAGCAGGCTTTCGTTGACGAACTTTCCCCGCAGTGCGGTTACTGCACACCTGGCCAGGTCATGGCAGCAGTGGGATTGCTGCGAGCTAATCCCAACCCGTCAAGGGAAGATGTGCGCCAGGGTCTGTCAGGCAACATCTGCCGTTGCGGAGCATATGAATCGTACATTCGCGGCGTGATGCGCGCAGTAGAGATAGGGTGATCAACATGGCATATAAGCATATAGGTAATGATTTTATTCCACCCGATGTGCCTGGCAAGGTCACCGGAAGAATCAAGTACGCAGAGGACTATGCCCGTGAAGGCATGTCTTATATCAGGCTGTTGACCAGCCCCATTCCCCATGCCCGCGTCGTCGATATCGACGCTTCAGAGGCTTTGGCAATGGACGGTGTCTTCGGCATTCTTACCGCCGACGATGTGTATCCGGACGGCGAGCAGAACAGCACCGGTCTGAAGATTCTGACCAACGAGCCTACCCTGGTGGGTGAGCCGATTCTGGCAGTTGCGGCAATAGACGAAAAAACCGCTGAAACGGCAATATCAAGAATCGCGGTTACCTTCGAGCACATGCCTTTCGCTCTGGATCCCCTGGACAGCATCGTTGAAGGTGGGCCGGACGCCTATACCGGAGGTAATACCTTTGTTTTCCGTGAA
>CAMYKE010000337.1 GCA_947258895.1 uncultured Pseudomonadales bacterium
GCCGCTGGTGATCAGCTCTAAGGTCATGCCGGACGCATCGTCTTCGAGCACCTCGATGCCGCGGGTCAGCTGGCGTGCGCCGGGATCATCTTCGGCTTGCTTTTCTAATCGGCCATCTTCGTCACCATCCAAGATGCCGTCGCCATCTGTGTCGGGGTTAAATGGATCCAGACCGCGCTCATACTCTTGTCGGTTGGTTAACCCGTCACCGTCCGAATCAAGGTCGGCATCATCAATCCAGGGGTTAAGGCCATGCTCAATCTCCCAGTCATCGGGCATGCCGTCCCCGTCCCAGTCCACACAGATAGGCCCGTGCACCCTGCGGGTGCTAAACACATCGATGTCTTCCAGTTTGTAGAAATACAGTTGCCCCACACTGACATTGGTATCCAGATAGCGGTATTGGCCGCCCCTGCCCTTTTGGGGAAAACCGGGAATCAACTTGTCTGTAATGCGTGTATAGGGACCGCCCGGGCCAGTGGCCCTGTACAGGTGAAAGCCCACATTGTCAAACTCGCGCGCCGTCTGCCAGGAAACGTCGACCGCGCTGCCATCGCCGGAGGCCGAAAAGGAAATCAACGAAACAGACGTCGGTGGGCCAATTTCCTCGTTGCCCACACAAATAAATCCATTATCTGTACAGGAGGCATCTTTGGTGGGATCATTTTGGCTATTGAACTCGGTCTCTATCCAGCATGTTGAACGAGCCGCATCAGAGATACGCACTTCGTCAATATTACCATCGTACGGCTGCGTACTGTCTTCGACATTTCCAATGATAAGAGGAAGAAGTGCATCGGAATTCTGTGCGACACTTCCATTAGCGGTAACGAGATAGCCCAGTTCTCCACCGTCTTTGTAAATATGAATGTTTGAGCCAAAATCCGAGCCATCCCATGTGACGACCATGTACTGCCAATCTTCGCCTGGATAATCAACCGCATTATTAACCGTTACCCTGCGAAGCGCATTCGTGTCATAGTCTTTATAAAATTCAAAGGCATTCACTTCTGGCGCCGTATTGTCAATCTCAAGAAACCACCGCCCGCTTGGAGTCGCACCGTATTTGGCAACAATTTTTCCGGCATTGGTCGGCCCGGCAGAGTTTGGATCGATCCAGATGGAAATTGTCATGGGTCCCAGATCATCCAGTACGGCCACGGAACCCGCATTTATGTAATCATTGTTCCCGTCAAATTGCTGCCCGCTGCCTATTTTCCCGCCCTGCCCGGTTGCAGAGACTTGATCATCGCCATGGTTACCATTGGTCGTGGAATCCTGGTAAAGATCTGCAGTTCCTGTGCCGGATGTCTCTTCATTCAAATGCCAAACACCTAAAAAGTTGGCGTCCCAGACACCGCCCGGATTTTCGGTGGCAACATCTAAACATGGGTTTCCATAAAAGATGTAAATCTCCGTATCGTCATTAAAATCAAGCGTGGGAATCCTTACCCAGGCCACCAGTGTCCCCGTAGTCCCATCGTATTCCTCTATCTCGTGATCCAGTTGCGTTTTACCGTCTGAGGCTCTGAAAAGGATATCGTAGCCGTTGGCATGTTCGATCCGACCCGCGATGGGATCTTGGGCTGTTGTCTTGAGCCAATTTCCCGTGAGACTTATCAAAACAGGAAAATTGGAAAGGTCAGTCGAGCAACTTGCGCCGATTCTATCAGCATCTATAGTGAGTTTTTTGCGGTAACCAAACACACAATTGACGATAATGGCTGGATAATTGGTATATGAATATAAAGCTGTCCCGTCTGATTCCACCATTCGGAAATAGTAAGTATTACTGTGGGCATTGGCAGGATCGAGGGCATAGTCCCACTCACCCTCCTGGCCCGCGGTGATACCGTTTGGGTTGGAGACCGTGGGGTTGCTTTCACCATAGGACTCATTTACCTCAGAGGCAGAAAGAAGGGTAGAAGTGATAATGGCCCCGTCTGCAACCGCACCGTTATCGTAGAACTGCCAGACCCCGAGGTTTGCCGCCATATGGGTGGGCTCATTGGTCAAATCGCCGGATATAAGGGCAGCCGCAGAGGTGATATCGGAGGGGCCAACAGAGGCCGTAATCTGATCATCGGCTGATAGCGCATTCACAACATCATAAATAACCAGGTAATGGGTTGCGCCGGTGCCGATGGATTCGCTCAGACCGCCAAATGTCACTGTGCCTCCGGTGGGACTGCCGGCCACTGTGTCTACCAGGTTGTCGGTGCCCGACTCGTAGGTGCCGATAGTTCCTGAGTCCTGGTAGAGTCGGAAGTTATTCACGTCAGCGTCCACGATTCCCGCGTAGGAAAGATTGACCACTATCTGGGAAACAGCAGCCGTGCTCGTAAACGTGTTCAGTTTTAATCCCACTAATTCCACATCAGTGGGTGTATTGCCTACTTCTCCACTTAGCTGATTGACAACCTGAGTAGTTGGATTGGCTAAGGCGAGTTCGCCTTCATTTATTTCAATGGTCTGATCAAGAGTTGCCGCACCAATTTGGATGGACGCATTAGCAGGAACCACGCCGGATCGGGTAACGACAGTGCCACTGCTTGGAAAAGTGACCGTAACATCATAAGCTCCGCTTCCGCCGCCGGATGAAGCAGGCAGCCCAATATGTTGCCATTTAGGCGGCTGCAGTTGGTTAAATGACGCAAATATTTCCCTGTGGCCCACGAGATTGCTGGTGCCAGTCTCATACACATCAATTTGTGCTCCGATTGAAGTAATGGGAGCGAAGCTCGATCCTCCTTTGCCTTTTATGATAACCCTTAAATAGCTGTCGCTATTGAGGTCATTAAGAGCGTTGCGCCAGAGTTTGGCCGGATCATTGACCAGAATATCGAGGTCTCCATCATTCTCTGAATCAAAGAAACCGACCGTTTTACCAAGGTCGCCGATGGTCCCAATTCCAGCGCCAGCCGCGTTATCCGTAAAACTACCCGTACCATTGTTTATATATAAACGCGACGCGACACCATTCAGGGCAATGATCAAATCCAAATCACCGTCGTTGTCAACATCGCCCCAGTCTGCCCCAATTGGGTCGTTGAAGCCTGACACACCCCTTGCAGCGCCTTCGTTGGTAAAGTCACCGTCCCCGTCATTTAT
>CAMYKE010000338.1 GCA_947258895.1 uncultured Pseudomonadales bacterium
AGAGCGGGTAGGAGAAGCTGTGCGGCTTTGGTGAGAAGCGGCGGTGCCGGACATAACCCTGGTAGATGGCGCTTTTCATTAGTAGCTGGTCACTGGTTCAGTCGGTGTGTCGGCGTTCGTGTCAAGACGGGAATCGCGGGCACCGGGCCTTTCCCTGACAGAGTGCTGTGTCTCCAGGTCAATGCCGAAGCGACGTGTAACATCCAGCGCGCTGCGGACACCATCTTCGTGGAACCCGTTGTACCAGTACGCTCCACAATAATGGGTGTTATTGAGCCCGCAAACAAGCTGCCGCTCCGCCTGGGCGCGGGAAGACTGCTGCGAGTAAACGGGATGGGCGTAGCTAAAGCTCTGGATGATTTTTTCCGGGTCGAGTAAATGATTTGCGTTCAGGGTTACCAACAGCGGTTCGCTGGATACCAGCCCCTGCAGGATATTCATGTTATACGTAACGACTGGCGCCGCGGGGGCCGGTTCCTCGCTTTTTCCGCTCTCACTGTCCAGGTAATAGTTCCAGGCGGCCCAGGCCCGCCGCCGCCGCGGCATTAGTCTCGCATCGGTGTGCAGGACGACATCGTTATCCTGGTAGGCAAGGTTCCCGAGTACCTGCCGTTCTGCAGCGGTGGGTTCAGCTAGCAACTCCAGTGCCTGGTCACTGTGGCAGGCGAACACTACTTCGTCATAGCTGCCGCTCCCCCGGGTAGTGACCACGTTGACAGAGCCCCGCTCGCGGGTAACGCTCTGCACGGCGCTGTTCACATGAATGTGCTCACGAAACGGCCGGGTAATGGGCTCGATGTAGGCGTGGGATCCGCCCTCGACGACGTACCACTGGGGCCGGTTTTTTATGTCGAGCAGGCCATGGTGGTTGAAAAACCCCAGGAAAAACTGCAACGGAAAGCTGCCCGCCTGTCGGGTACTGCAGGACCAGATCGCAGCGACCATGGGCAACACATAGTTATTGCGAAACCAGGCCCCGAGACCAAGCTGGCTGATAAAGTCATCCAGCGTCATGTCTGCGACGGAACCCCGGGCGAGCGCCATCTTCGCCTCGCGATTAAATTTCAGTATGTCGCGCACCATGGCGATAAAAGCCGGTCGCAGCAGGTTGCGCCGCTGTGCGAACAGGGTGTCGAGATTATGGCCATTGTATTCCAGGCCGAGCGCTGCATTGGTGACGCTAAAACTCATCTCGGCAGGCTGGCAAGCGACCCCAAGCTGGTCAAGCAAGTTGAGGAAATTGGGGTAATTGCGGTCGTTGCATACGATAAATCCAGTATCGACGGCAACCGTTCCTCCGTCCATGGCGACCGGCACGGTGTGGGTATGACCTCCGATGTAGTCGTTGGCCTCAAACAGGGTGATCTCGTGTCGGCGGCTCAACAGATAGGCCGCGGTAAGTCCTGCGATTCCGCTGCCGATGACTGCAATGTTTTTGATCTCGCTCACCTTGCGGCTACCGTACGCCGAATCAGGGCGCTTTGGAGTCTCCAGGGAAGGCGCCCGATGACCTTTAACCAGTAAGTGAAGCGCTTCGGAAAATGAATTTCGCCTTTGGACTTCGCCAGGCCTTCCCGAATCGCCGACGAAGCCTGTTCGGTAGAGATAAGCATTGGCATTGGGAAGTCGTTACGCCCGGTCAGGGGGGTCTCGACAAATCCCGGCGCAATATAGGTAACCTCAATGGCCAGCGGTCGCAGTGTGATGGCGAGCGTCTTAGCCAGATAGTGCACCGCAGCCTTGGATGCCCCATATGCCTCAGCCCGAGGCAGCGGCAGGTAGCCAGCGCTACTTCCCATCAGGGCCAGGCGGCCGCCTTTCCTGATGCGCCCCTGCACCGCTTCAATACAATTGGCGACTCCAACCAGGTTAGTTTCCACCACGCGTTTGAACAGCTCGGCATCGAACTTGCTGGCATCGACGTATTCGCAGGTGCCTGCATTAAGGATCACCAGGTCCAGTTGCTCCGCGGTACCGAGACGGGCGCGACATGCGGCGAGATCGAGGATGTCGAAAGTCAGCACAGTGGCGTGCTCCGGAAACTCCGCTGCAAGTCGTTGCAGGCGCTCTTCGTTACGACCGCAGCAATACACGTGATGCCCCTCGTTCAGATAATCCTGCGCGAGCTGCTCGCCAATTCCGGAGCTGGCGCCGGTAATCAGTATATTCATTGGCCCAACCTCTGCTTTACGTTTGTTACTACCCGGCCCAATAGCGGAATGTGCTCATACGCCATTGCCCCGAGGTCAAAGTAATCGCGGTGCCGCGTAATCTTGTCCTCGGCTATCTGTAAGACGCTCGAACCTGCTACGTTAATTCGCTTGCCCCCACGCAACCGCGGGTGGCTCAAATGCATGGTCCAGGTTAGAACGATGTGGTTTTCCTCCACGATTACCGCTTCGAAGTCGAACGAACACTCGTTGACGTTGGCGTACAGCCTCCTGAAATAGGCGATGACATGATCGATACCTTCGATTCGATGTGCCGGATCCTCGAAAACGATGTCGTCACAATAGACCGCTCGCAGCGTGTCGATGCGATCGAGGGCCAGTTCTCGAAAGGTACTCATTATTTGTTCAGCAAATGCGTGTGATTCCATGATTATCCTTGAGTACAGTGCCACTGCAACGGGTTAACAAGCGAAACGGCATCAGAAACGGTTCCGCCATGCTCTACGCGAGCAGGTCGCAATTGGATCATTCCGCCGTCGCCGTAAAAAGCCGCTCGCGCGGTGATCCGATAACGTACTGGTGGCGTAAACAGATTTATTGAATCTCATTGGGAGTACTCATGTCGCAATTGTGTAACGTAGCAGCAGCAGTTACTATTCCAGAGGGAAGAAAACTGCCCCCTGGAACGGTAGTGGAAAAAAGGAAGACTGTGAATAGTTTGGACGAACTTTTGGTGATGGTCGCCGTCAAGAGGGATCGGCAGGCCTTCGAGCGCCTGTTCGCGGAGTGTTCGGGGAAAGTCTTTGGGCTGGGGATGAAAATTTTTCGCAACGAGCAGCAAGCGCAAGAGCTCGTGCAAGACGCGATGTTGACCGTATGGCGAAAGGCCCCGCTATTTGATTCGGATCGTGGCTCAGCGAACACCTGGATTTTCGC
>CAMYKE010000339.1 GCA_947258895.1 uncultured Pseudomonadales bacterium
CCTCGATAAGGCCGCGCACGCGCCTGTTCAGTTCGCTTACGCTGAGGATTTCCCGGTCTTCGGGGCTGGCTGTCGTCATTGCGGGCACGATCTTGTCAGGGCTGGGGATCTATCAGGATTGGAAAGTACCGAGAATATACGAATTTGGTCGCGCTGTGCAGCGCCAATGCGCCGCTTGGCCACAAATAAGCGTGTCCCAAGTTACCCCCGGGCCCCCGGCACCGGCGGTTCGAATCCGCCGAAGCAGGCTGGCGCCAGAGCCTGAATCGCATCGAAAAGGTGTTTATTAGTCACCGGCAGGCCACTATAATAGCCCGTCATTTTATGACACAGAAGCAGGTTAGAAGCTTATGACGCGTATTATCGAAGATGCGTTGACGTTTGATGATGTGCTGCTGGTGCCCGCCTATTCTCAGGTGTTGCCTAACCAAGTCTCCCTCACCAGTCGCCTCACTCGAGAAATCAGTCTCAATATTCCGCTGGTCTCGGCGGCGATGGATACGGTGACCGAAAGTGGTCTGGCAATTGCCATGGCCCAGGAAGGCGGCATTGGCTTCATCCACAAGAATATTTCCGCCGAGCAGCAGGCCCAGCAGGTTCGTACCGTGAAGAAGTATGAGAGCGGCGTCGTAAAGGACCCGATCACGGTTGCTCCCGACACCAGCGTGCGCGAGTTGCTTGGTATCACCCGCCAGCACAACATCTCCGGAGTACCGGTGGTGAATGGTTCGGATCTGCTCGGTATCATTACCTCCCGCGATTTTCGTTTCGAGGATGACCTGAGCCGGCCGGTATCCGAACTGATGACTCCCAAGGAGCGCCTGATAACGGTGCGGGAGGGCGCCTCGGCCGCCGAGGTGAAATCACTGTTGCACAAGCATCGCATCGAAAAGGTGCTGGTCGTGAACGATGCATTCCAGTTGCGCGGCTTGATGACGGTGAAGGACATTTTCAAGTCCGAAGCTTTTCCCAACGCCTGCAAGGATGCCCATGGCCAGTTGCGGGTCGGTGCGGCGGTGGGAACCGGTAGCGAAACCGAGGCGCGGGTCGCGGCGCTGGTGGATGCCGGCGTCGATGTGGTGGTAGTCGATACCGCGCATGGTCACTCTCAGGGCGTGATTGACCGGGTGCGCTGGGTTAAGCACAACTACCCCGGAATCCAGGTCATTGGCGGCAATATTGCGACCGGTGACGCAGCCAGGGCCCTGGCCGATGCTGGTGTGGATGCCGTGAAGGTCGGTATTGGACCGGGCTCCATTTGTACCACCCGCATCGTGACCGGAATCGGGGTACCGCAAATCACAGCCGTTTCCAATGTCGCCAACGCCCTCGAAGGCACCGGCGTCCCGCTGATTGCGGACGGTGGAGTCCGGTTTTCCGGTGATTTGGCCAAGGCCCTGGTGGCTGGCGCCAGCTCGGTAATGGTGGGCAGTTTGCTGGCCGGCACCGACGAGGCGCCGGGTGAGATCGAGTTGTACCAGGGTCGTACCTTCAAGGCATACCGCGGTATGGGCTCGCTCGGTGCGATGGGCCAGGTCGACGGCTCCAGTGACCGCTATTTCCAGGACAGTTCGGCCGGTACCGAGAAACTGGTGCCCGAGGGTATCGAGGGCCGGGTTCCCTGCAAAGGTCCCATGTCGGCCATCGTCCACCAGATGATGGGTGGTTTGCGTGCCAGCATGGGCTATACCGGGTGCGCCGATATCGAGCAATTGCGTACCAAGCCGAAGTTCGTGCGGGTGACCAGTGCGGGGGTGAGCGAGAGCCACGTGCACGACGTGTCGATCACCAAGGAAGCGCCGAACTATCGCATTAGCTGACCCCCCCCTCCCGAGGCGTGGACTCGGTTCGATGTCGCCAGGCGAAGGGTTTAAGTAGCAAGCGGGATGCCGGCAAACCGGGCTCCGAATACGGGAACACAGGAAGATGCAGTTGAGTTTGAGGAGACGCTGGCTGGCGGTCATGCTGGCGGTATGGACGGCGGTGCTGCTCATGGCGCCAGCCGCTGCCGAACCCGAATTCCCGGATGTGGCTCGCAGCGATTGGAATTATGCCGTTGCGGTCGGTGTCATGGCCCACGATCCCGAGCTTGGCTGGGCAAAAAGGAACGTCGAGGGCGGCACGGATTACAACATTGAGGTGTTGCTTAACCGGCCGCTGTTTGAGATGCCGTTCGGCAGCGTACGGCCAAACATCGGCGTCAGTATCAATGATCAGGGCGACACCAGCCGGCTTTATGCCGGGGTATTGTGGCAGCTCCGGCCCGCGCCGAAGCTGTTGTTCAATGCGGGGGTCGGGCTTGCGCTACATGATGGCGAGATCTCTACCGGCAATCGCGATGACAAGCAGTTTGGTTCCCGGGTTGTATTTCGCCTGCCCTTTGAGCTGGGTTATGAATTCAACAGCCGCAACCAGCTGTTGCTAACCCTTGTGCATATGTCCAATGGTTACCTGGCCAGCCCGAATCATGGTATGGATGCACTCGGCATTCGCTACCGCTTCCTGTTCCGGTAATCGGCAACACTCAATTTAACCAGATACTGATCACGAGACCCTAACTACCCATGGCAAATGACATCCACGCAGAACGTGTCCTGATCCTGGATTTTGGCTCCCAATATACCCAGTTGATCGCGCGGCGGGTCCGGGAAATCGGAGTCTACAGCGAGATTCACGCCTTCGACATGGCCCCGGATGCAATCCGCGACTTCGCGGCCAAAGCGATCATCCTCGCGGGTGGTCCGGAATCGGTGACCCTGCAGGAGACTCCGCGCGCACCGCAGGTGGTTTTTGAGCTCGGCGTGCCGGTGCTGGGGATCTGTTATGGAATGCAGACCATGGCGGCGCAGCTGGGAGGCAAGGTCGAACCCTCGAGCGAGCGGGAGTTCGGGTATGCGCGGGTCGACATCGTGGGCGCGAGTCGCCTGCTGGATGGCATTTCCGATCACGTGGATCACGAGGGCCACCGGCAACTCGATGTCTGGATGAGCCACGGCGACAAGGTCACCGAGTTGCCGCCGGGCTTTCAGCTGATGGCGTCTACCGCCAGCGCACCGGTCGCTGGTATGTACGATGACGACAGCGGCTTCTATGGCGTCCAGTTTCAC
>CAMYKE010000340.1 GCA_947258895.1 uncultured Pseudomonadales bacterium
GGGTCCCGGAATCCCCGGGACCCTCTAACTCGTGCATAAACGGCGCGACCTCGATGTCGTTGCTGTGATTGCCGGAAAACCCGAGGCGCGTGGTGACACGGGCGGGCAACCTGATCTGCTCGCCATCGCCGCACGCGATGCTGACACGGTCGAACCTCTAGGCAATGGCCGGCACATAGGACACTGCCTCTCGACCGAGGGCAGCGAACGGGATCGGGCCGTGAATAATCTCCGCCTCAATGATGAGCGAGGGCAGGCCGGCAAACTTGTCCAGGTCTGAAGACAGGTGGCTTTCCAGATCCGGGTAGTCGGGTCTCAGCCTGTAGCTTGCGCGGGAGCTGAACCAGCCGCGCCGGTAGTCTTC
This sequence comes from uncultured Pseudomonadales bacterium, assembly GCA_947258895.1. The sequence goes on from CAMYKE010000340.1 coordinate 365, forward strand.
GATTACAAGCCTTAGTCCAGGGGTTTCGTTATTCAGGTTGCTCGAGAGGTCCCTGAACTGATTCTCCGCGAGCAGGCCGACAGCCCCCGGCACTACGAGCAGAAGCAGGGTCAGGAAAACAATGACGACAATTACGAATTTCTTCATGGTCTGCAGATCCTGATGGCATCGGGCCGGACGCTCTCACTATTCGCCAAACTTCAATCCGACAGATAGTACTCGACCGTCGACACTACCCTGATGTTCTTCACATGGGGATTGTTGGTGTCACGGGGCATTATGCTGAACTGGCCCTGCGATGCGCGCCTGATCTTGCCAAGGCTGCTTTGTGAGTCTTCTGCAAACTTCTGCGCCACTTCACGTGCGTTCCTCGTGGCTTCTTCGATCATCCCTGGTTTGATCTCGTTCAGACGGGTAAACAGGTACTCGGTCTGATTCTGATACTCATTGCCGGAAATGACTATGCCTCGTTTCCCGAGTTCGGACAGGCCGGCCATGATGCTGCGCACGGTTTCCACCTTCGTTGTATAAACCGTGACCGTCTGTGTAGCGACGTAGCGGAATTCGGTTTTCTCACCGCCGCCATAGCTTTGCGCCGACTTATCGGTAATTGCCGGTGTCGATGACGAAATTGCTTCCGCCTCGATGCCACCCTGCTTCAGAAAATCGCGAATGTGGCCGCTGTTCAGCGCCAGCGTCTCATAAAGCGCAGCAAGATCATTGCTCGCTACCGTAAACTGGATGGGCCAGATAACCACATCGGCCGGGTACTCACGCTCGGCAAGCCCTTTTACCGTCACGCTGCGCTCGTATTCCTTTACGCGAACCGCGGCATCGCCGAGCAGATATCCAAGTACGGCGCAGCCAAGCAGAATGAAAATGCCCAGCACCAGGGCCGCCGCGCTGGGTTTTTCTGTTTTCGTTTCGGTCATTCGCTGCGACCTCGCAACAAGAAGTTCAGCCGGGGAAGTAATGCTAGCATAGCAATAACAGGCTTCTGCACGAGGTCAAAAGTCCGGAAATATCGCAGGAGAAAATAGTATGTCGAATCTGCAATCATTCAGGCTCTCGGGAATCGGCGGCCAGGAAGATGTGCTGCAACAAGTCGCCGGCAAAGTGGTGTTGCTTGTCAATGTTGCCAGTGAATGCGGATATACGCCGCAATACCCGGGGCTGGAGCAGCTTCACCGCGAGCTTTCCGGCGAGGATTTCTCGGTGCTCGGCGTGCCGTGCAACCAGTTTGGTTCACAGGAGCCCGGCACCGAAGAGGATATCCAGGCGTTTTGCAGCGCACGCTTTGACGTAACGTTCCCAATGAGCAGCAAAGTCGAGGTGAACGGGCCCGGTCGCCATCCGCTTTACGCTTGGTTGACCGACTCCGCCCAGGGCTTTCCGGGCGACATAGGGTGGAACTTCGAAAAATTCCTGATCGGTCGCAACGGGCGCCCCCGCGCGCGCTACCCAGCCGGGACACCGCCGGAGGACAAGGGCCTTATGCAGGATATCGCCGAAGCGCTGACCGACTAGGGGTTGATGAGCAGAGCGGAAACAGCGTCGACGCGGGCACTGAACTTCATTTCGCCCACCTCGTAACTTTCTTCCGCGCCAGCCGCCTCGGCCATCATCGCGCGCGCCAGCGGTCTTGGCGGGGCAGGCACATGCGCGTTATCCGCGCGGATGCTCCGCACGGGCCCGAGCGATGCTCCCATAGAGGTCGCCAGTACCTGCGCGTTGCGGCGGGCATCCTCCGCGGCGAGCTTGAGTGCCTCACGATGCAGCTCTTCTTCACGACTGGAGCCGAAGTACGGCCCATTGACCTGATTCACACCGAGGCTGGTCGCGCGCTCCATCAGTGGCCCCGTCTTTTCGAGGTCCTCGAGTTCCACGCGAATCTGCCGGGCTACATAGAAGCCGGTGAGGCGGCGCTGCCGATTCGTGGAATTCCAATCGTATTCCGGCCGAATCGTGAGCTGCGAGGTATTCAGCTGTTTCTTTTCAATGTTCATTTTTGCCGCGAGTTTCAGGAATTCGCCCACGACCTGGCTTACCTGCTGCTTGGCCGACTCCATTTCGCGGGCGCGCATTTCCACGCCCATGGTCAGAGTGGCCTGATCGGGCACCACGCTGATCTCACCTTTGCCCAAGACGGCGACCTCGCGAGTGATTTCATCGGCCATGGCCGGAGAGGCTAGCAAACCCACGGCAAGGAGAGCAATTGGGAAAAAACGATCAATCATGACGGGGCTCCTGTGCGGGTGGATTGATATGACATGATGACAGGTTCAGGGTTCCGGTAAGCTGCGCGCTGTGTAAAATATTATCGAGCGAGCGGCAGGGGCCTCGAATGCCGGAACAGATTCATGAGCCAGTCATCGATGCGGGTAGTGGCATATTTGCCATAGACACCGGTTACGTGCGGCCAAACCTGGATGCAAGCCACCTCATCGTGGGGGGCGGGCGTCTGGCGTTTGTTGATACCGGCACCTCGAAATCGGTGCCGCGGCTGCTGGCGGCACTCGATGCCCTGGGCTTCAAGCCACACCAGGTTGCATACGTCCTGGTCACCCATGTTCACCTCGATCACGCTGGCGGTGCGGGCAAGCTGATGCAATTGCTGCCCTCGGCGACCCTGATCGTGCACCCGCGCGGCGCACGACACATGATTGAGCCCGGAAAGCTCGTAGCCGGCACCCGGGCAGTCTATGGCGAAAGCGAGTATGATCTTGCTGGTTTTGCTGTTGGT
>CAMYKE010000341.1 GCA_947258895.1 uncultured Pseudomonadales bacterium
CGCGGGGCGCTCTATCCGATCGCCATGGAGGGTGCGCTCAAGCTCAAGGAAATCTCGTATATTCATGCCGAAGCCTATCCGGCTGGTGAATTGAAACACGGTCCACTGGCGCTGGTCGATCGGGACATGCCGGTGATAACGGTCGCGCCCAACAACGAGCTGCTGGATAAGCTCAAGTCCAATCTGCAGGAGGTGCGTGCCCGTGGTGGTGTTTTGTATGTGTTTGCCGATGTCCAGTCTGCCCTGGTAGAAGATGAGAATACCCGTGTAATCCGGGTTCCCGAGGTGTCGGATATACTGGAGCCGATTGTGTACACGATTCCCCTGCAACTGCTTTCCTACCATGTTGCGGTGCTCAAGGGCACCGACGTGGATCAACCGAGGAACCTGGCGAAATCGGTTACCGTGGAATAACCGGGAGGTGGTTACTTGCGGTTCCTCATAACCATGTTAAATGCATCGATAAGGAGTTCGGAAGCGGAGCACGATCTGCTGCTGAAGAATAGAACGGTTCCAGGGACAACTGATGACTAACGGGCTTCCTTGTTGCGAGTTCAGCTAGGCGCGCCGCTTTGATGGCAGCACAACCTATACCTGTTCAATAAAGCCGACGGGATGCGAGCGACATGGCTAAAGGGTACCCTCTACCCGTTCCGGTCTATTCGTTCGATTTCCAGAAAAAATCCTGCCTGTAGCATTGATATTTCTATCCAGGAGCAAGCTATTTTCCAAATAACGACGGCGCTTTAGCCCGCATCCGTCACCGATTGACGTGTAAGATGGCGAGTCGGCCGTTGCGCAGATCGCGCCAAAGCAAACCTGACAGACTGCAATTAGATGAAGTCGGGTAGAGGACTGATTTCATCGATTATTCTCTGATTTGATGCTGTACCGGTGACGGATGCGCGTTAGCTACGAATCCGCACCGCATAGTCTGCGGGCGGGTCGAAAGGGCGCCGGAAAGGACCTGTCTTCATGGCCGCTTGTAATCCGGAATAAACGCTATTAACCGGGCTCAAGCGTCCCTTTGCGGGTGCATGGAGACCACATTGGTACGCTCAGCGGAGTCGGAGCATATATTTGAGGCGGTGGCCTCAGTACGAGCGCCGGATAAATTCTCTCCGGGGCCAGGAGTGTTAACACTGGCAGTGGAATGATCTTCTGCAAACTCCAGCAGAAAGCGTTTTAGTTCATCGGGAGGCAAGGGTCGAGAGTAATAGTAGCCTTGCAAGTGGGCACAACCAAGTTTGCCGAGAATGCCTGCCTGCTCCTGCGATTCGACTCCATTTGCAATGACATCGATATTCAGGTTTTTGGCCATGGAGATTAACGCCTTAACAATTGATAATTCCCGTCGACTACTGCCGATATGTTGAACGAAAGATCTGTCTATCTTCAAGAACGCAATCGGGAAATCGTACAGGTTTTGCATGGAACTGGTGCCCATGCCAAAATCCTTGATACTGATTGTCACGCCCATCCTGGTAAGCTGTTCCAGAAAGCTGCGCATGCGGGATGCCTTGTTCGCCAACAGGGATTCGGGAATCTCGAAATTGAGCTTTTTAGCGTCGACAGATACCTGGCTGAGAACCCTGCTCAGATATTCAATGCACTGCGGATGCGTAAAATGTTTTGCCGAAACATTAATATGCATATTTGTATCCGGCAGACCGCAGTTGCTCAGAAGGTTGCAAAATACGCCCGCCTCACGCAGTACGCACTCATCAATATCGATGATCAGGCTTGTATTTTCTGCTTCTGGCAAAAAATCCCGGGGTAGCAACAGGCCGCGTTGGGGATGATTCCAGCGCACCAACGCCTCGCAGCCCAGTACAGTATTGTCGAGAATGTTAATGATGGGCTGGTAATAAAGGCATATTTCGCGCTTCTCTATTGCAGTACGAATTTTTTGTTCAGCAGTCGCAGAGCTGCTTTGGGACACCTTCCGGCTGATTGCCGCATATTGAAACTGGTTTCGCCCGCCGCGTTTCGCTGCATACATCGCCTTGTCGGCAACGCTGAGCAGGTTATCCACGGTCCTGCCGTCGTCCGGATAGATCGCGATACCGATACTGCAACCGACGTTGTGATACTGGCCATTGATTTCGATGGGCTCCCGCACCAGGTTATTGAGCTTGCGCGCCTTTGTGGACAGTCCGTCCAGATCTTGAATATCATGGAGAATGCAGATGAATTCATCGCCTCCTATGCGGGCGACAATATCGGATTCACGTAATGAATTGCGTAGCCGGTCTGCAATTGTCTTCAGTACCAGATCGCCAATCTGGTGGCCGAGCACGTCGTTTATCGGCTTGAACTCATCAAGATCGACGAACAGCAGCGCAAATTTTTCGCGGGATCGTTTGGCGTGCGCAATAAACGCCTGCAGGCTGTTCATCATTGACATGCGATTGGGTAGTCCGGTAAGCGAATCCAGCATGGCCAACTCAAAACTGTGGCGCTGCATGCGCTCCAGCTCCACCAGCATGCGCTTGCGTTCGATGGCATGGCTGATGGATTTTTTTAGCAGGGGGAAGGATAACTCGCTTTTACGTATGAAATCCTGAGCGCCCTGCTTGATGGCATTGAGGCCGATCTGTGGATCCTTATTATCTGTCATTACCACTATCGGAACGGTCGAATCGAATCGTGATACTCGATTGAGTGTTTCCAGGCCTTTGCTGTCCGGCAAATCAAGATCGAGAATCACCAGGTCCGGCGCCGCGGAGTCAAAGAATGGTTCGGACTTGATGACGGAGTCTGCAAACTTCAGGCTGCAATTGGAGCCGTCCATCTGCTGCAGACAATCCTCCAGGATCTCGGCATCATACTCATTGTCCTCGATCACCAGCAGATTCAGCCTGGGTAGCATTCTTCAACTCCTTTTGGGTTTCGCACTATTCACGTCAAGAATTTCTTCATTGCCATTTTGTGCACCGAAGCAAGCGCGGCCGACGTCCCCGCTACCTGGCAGGTGGTTTTGGTCCAGCCTGGCACGCCCACTGGATTTCCATCCGGTCCGGGCAGGTTGCACAAATGCAGCAGACCCCGGGGAATAATCTCTTTTTGCCCAGTAAAGCAACCGGCACGACGAGAGCA
>CAMYKE010000342.1 GCA_947258895.1 uncultured Pseudomonadales bacterium
AGGAGCCGTTTAATGGAAAAAGAGGATCTGTTTCCTTTTATTGTTGCGGATATCGGCGGTACCAATGCGCGCTTCGGATTGGCTACCGAGCTGGACGCGACGACCGAACGCTTTACCATCGCGCAGCAACACGTATTCGAGTGCGCGCAATACTCCGCTTTCGAGGATGTACTGGGCGCCTATCTGGATCATATTGAGGGTACCCGGCCCGCCGCGGCGGTGATCGCAATCGCGGGGCCGGTAAGCGGCGACCGCTTCAAGATGACCAATCTGAGCTGGGACTTCTCGCTGCAAGCAGTGCGCAAGCAGTTTGGCATGGAACGCCTGGAGTTTATGAATGATTTTGGCGCACAGGCCTACGCGACACTCTATATGCACGAACCGGATTTGTCGGTGCTCTATTCCGGTATCCCGGTACCGCGTGCGCCACGGGTTATTTTGGGGCCCGGCACCGGCCTCGGCGTGGCCGGCCTGGTTAACGCCGATGGGCGCTGGTTTCCTCTCTGTGGTGAGGGCGGTCACATCAAGTATGCGCCGGCCAGTGACAAGGAAGTGGAGGTCCGACGCGCGATTGCGCCGCTGGACAAGCACATTTCGATTGAGAATATGGTGTCCGGGCCTGGCTTGTTGAATATCTACAAGGCGCTTGCAAAAGTTAACGGCGCGACCCTTGAAGACATCAAGCCCGGCGAAATATCGAAGCGTGCACTCGCCGGTTCAGACCCGGTGTGCGTAGAGGCCCTGCAAATATTCCTCAGTGTATTGGGTGGGGCCGCCGGTGACGTCGCCCTGGTGCTTGGTGCGCAAGGTGGGGTATACCTTGGCGGAGGGATTCTGCCGAAAGTGGAAAGTTTGATCGGCGAAAGCGCGCTGATTGATAGCTTTCTGGGCAAGGGGATAATGAGCCCCTTCCTGCATAACGTGCCGGTCTACCTGATGAAAGGGGATAAACCGGCGTTGGCGGGAGCGGCACATTGGTTGTACGACTCACAATTAGCATGAGGAATCAGAACACGTGACTAGATCAATTTTGGATATTATGACCACTTCACCGGTAATTCCGGTGATCGTAATCACACAGCCCGAGCAGGCGGTGCCATTGGCTAACGCGCTAGTCAGCGGCGGGCTGAAGGTGCTGGAGGTGACGTTGCGTACTTCCCATGCGCTGGGCGCAATACGCGCCATGGCCGACCAGGTGCCTGGTGCCATCGTGGGGGCAGGAACCGTGACCACCGTTGAGCAAGTCGATGCCGTAATCGAGGCTGGCGGCGAGTTTATGGTCAGTCCGGGAAGCACTCCCAAGCTGATCGAGGGGGCACTGCAGCGGCCGATCAAGTTGTTGCCCGGGGTGGCCACACCCAGCGAAGCGATGCGGTTGCTCGAGTTCGGTATCCAGCATATGAAGTTTTTCCCGGCCGAAGCGGCGGGGGGACGGCCCATGCTGAAATCGATCGGTGCTCCGCTGCCGCAGATTACTTTTTGCCCGACCGGAGGCATCACGCCAAAGACGGCTCCTGACTACCTCGCAATGCCCAATGTCGCCTGTGTTGGTGGGTCGTGGATGCTACCTCAGAACCTGGTTGATGCGGGGGATTGGGATGCAATTGAAGCGATGGCACGTGAAGCGGCGGGACTGGCTCCGGCAAAGTAAGCGGCAGAGTGATATCGTAAATTGCTGGCGGGAATATGACAGTTCAGGCCACAGGCAATACGGCCGGGCGCAGCGACCGACATATTTTCAGGGCACAGTTCGAGGCAAATTATTAAAGAAACGATACGCAAGCGGCTGCTACTTATCCCGGAGCTGGATTCGCGCAACCTTGTTCCGGATTGCCAGCAGCTTTACTGCTTGTTAATCAGTCACATAATCCTAGGAAAAAGACCATGATCAGACGAACCAAGATAGTTGCGACCCTCGGGCCTGCCACCGATGAACGGGCTACCCTGAAGGAACTCATTACGGCCGGCGTAGACGTTGTGCGGCTCAATTTTTCCCACGGCTCTCCGGAGGACCACAAACAGCGTGCCGATGCCGTTAGCGAGTTGGCGGCAGAATGCGGCCGCACCGTGGCGATACTGGGGGACTTGCAGGGGCCGAAGATTCGAATTTCGCGTTTCAAGGATGGCAAGATCAAGTTGGCGGAAGGCGATTCATTTGCGTTGGACGCAGATCTGGGCACCAATGACGGCGATCAAACCCAGGTCGGCATCGATTACAAGGAATTACCAGGTGACTGCCAGCCAGGGGATATGCTGTTACTGGATGACGGACGGGTAGTGTTCCGGGTCGAGTCGGTTACGGGTAACCGTATCCAGTGCAAGGTCGCCGTGGGCGGCCCACTGTCGAATAACAAGGGCATTAACCGGCAGGGCGGCGGACTGTCGGCCCCCGCGCTGACAGATAAGGACCGAGCTGACATCCTTACCGCAGCGCAGATCGGCGTGGATTATGTTGCGGTATCGTTTCCTCGCGAGGCGGCCGATATGGATTTAGCCCGCGGGCTGCTGGAGGATGCGGGTTGCAAGGCGGGCCTGGTCGCCAAGATCGAGCGGGCGGAAACTGTCCGGGATCCGGAGATTCTGGACGGTATCATCCTGGCTTCTGATGCGGTGATGGTAGCGCGGGGAGACCTGGGTGTTGAAATCGGCGATGCCGAGCTCGTGGGTGTACAGAAAAAAATCATCTCGAGGGCGCGCCAGTTGAATCGAGCCGTAATCACTGCCACGCAGATGATGGAGTCGATGATATCCAGCCCGTTACCCACTCGTGCGGAAGTGATGGATGTGGCCAATGCCGTTCTGGATGGTACGGATGCTGTGATGTGTTCCGCCGAAACTGCGGCCGGTGAGTATCCGGTCAAGACTGTGGAAGCGATGGTGCGAGTCATTCTGGGTGCCGAGCGAGAACGCAGTATTCAAAAGTCCAGCCACCGCCTCAATGAGACGTTTGCGAATATCAGCGAATCGATAGCGATGGCGAGCATGTACACCGCCAATCACCTGCCCGGGATTAAGGCGATCATCAGTTTGACCGAATCGGGTAGCACACCGCTGCTCATGTCGCGCATCAGTTCCGGTTTGCCGA
>CAMYKE010000343.1 GCA_947258895.1 uncultured Pseudomonadales bacterium
GTTGCCATACGCGAACCCTCCAGGTGGTTCCAGGCCGGCGAGCACAATGCGGGGGCCGTACCTCTAATAAATGGTAAGACTATCGGTGGAGCGCAATCGTTCGCACCTTGCACACCTATATTTAGCCCGCATCCGTCACCGATTGACGTGTAAGATGGCGAGTCGGTCGGTGCGCAGAACGCGCGAAAGGCGCGCAATCCATAGCTGTAGTTATGGGTAAGCGGCTCTCGTAATGGAAAGTGTGAGGAGATGCGTGCCGAACGGCCGCCAGAGCGCGCCAAAGCAAACCTGACACACTGTAAATCCCGGATTTTCTACAAAAGCGTGCGATAGATGTATATCCCATTGGTTGAAGCTGTATCGGTGAGCGATGCGGGCTAGAGACCAGCAACCGACCTGGCCCGGGCCTACCCGAAGTCAACAGTCTGAGCCGTTGCAAGTACATGCAGGAAGCTGGCACGGCAATACCAGGGTGAAGGTCGAGTTAATTTCCACGTTGAAGCTCCATCCCGTCTGAATATGGAGACTTCGAACAACCCGGAGCGGTTCATTCCAATCAAAACTCAGCACGCTCCATGCTCATTGTAAAGGAGGCAAAAAGAGAAAATTTGTTTGCTCTTCCGGCTACGCCAACTGTATCCAACAGATGTACAAATACCAAAAGCATGTTTGCTTGAACCAAACAATTCGATTGAGCAGCGCTGTAGCAACCGCTACCAATTTCCATCCAGTAAAATTTTTCGCTATATTTTTCAAAAGGTTACAGAATTTCATCTTCCACCTCTACAATCTTGGCATCATCTGTGCTTTCTAGATGCACAGTGTGTGAAAAAACGCACTGACAAGAGACGCAGGCTTTCTATATGCTGCAGTGGAGTTGACAAGGTACATTGGGGAATTTGCACGGGGTACAGGCTCATGATATCAAACAGTTCAATCGGTCAATTACTGCTGGTGGCGAAACATCCGACTAACCTGATCGAACAGTACTATGCCAATTTGTCGGTTCGATACTCCAGTGTCAGAAAAACTTCCCAGGAAGACAGTACCACTATCAATCGCATCGGCGACCTTCTTCTGGATTCGGACAAAAGTTGGCTCAAGGCCTATGAGATCGAAAAACTGCTGATTTTCCTGAGCGATGAGCACTCGATCGATACCGACCTCAAACGCACCTTCATGAAGTATCGCCTGCATTTCAGTGAACACGAGTGCAAGCATTTTCAAAAGCTCATCGCCACAACCGACCAACAGGACCTCGACAAGAAGCGTACTGTGCTGCTGAGCCTGCTCGATGAGCTGCACCTGTTCTATATGAAACGCTCCGAGTACAGAGACTACGGAGTTCTTACCCGCGTTCGGGTCTCGTTTGCTTTTATCCTGGGTGTTTTGTTATTTATTCTGTCGTTACTCCATTTCTGCTATATCGACCTGTTAGATCTCCCCTCCAAGACCTTTATCATTGCCATCATTTCGGGGTATTTGGGTGCCACCTTCAGCCTGTTGGTGGGACTGAAATCGGCGCTGTCCGCAAGCAACATGGAAGATCTGAAAATCATGCACCGGCTAAGTTATATCTTCAAACGGGCGTCTATAGGCGTCGGGGGAGCGCTCATTCTTTATTTTTTGATTCAGGCGAATCTGATTGAAGGTGGTTTGTTCCCCAACCTGCCGGTGATCAGTAATCCGGACGTTGCCGACACCTATAAACAGATCAGTCTGGTGATCACCTGGAGCATCATTGCCGGCTTTACGGAAATGCTGGTGCCCCGGTTATTGAGAGAGACGGAAAAGAAGGTTACCGCCCGGGGAGCCGCATGATCGAAGCCAAAAACTACTTGAAGCATCCTTTTGGCGAAGAATGCTGTGAAGCCGAAGTCCAGATGCTCAAGGATGACTATAAACGCTTCTATTTTGAAGAAACGCCCTTCAACCTGCTGTCATTGGACGAAGACTGCTACCTGATCGTTGGCAGGCGTGGCAGCGGCAAGACCTCCCTGGCACATTATTTTTCGTTCCAAAGTGAGATCAATAATTGCAGATGCATTGACATTGATGAGCCCGATACCTATGCCAATGTCCTGACAAAAATATCGAAACTGTCTGCAGCCGACCCGAATATCGCCATCCCCAGAATCGTAAAAATATGGGAGTATGTTTTCTGGACACTCATTTTCAGCGAGTATCAAAACGAGCACCCGGAGATAAAAGCCGCCTGCCTTTCTACGGAATCCAGGGGGTCCATGTTTATCCGCTGTGTACTCAACCACATCATCGCCAAATTTCTACCCGTGGACTCCGCATACCTGTCGGAGCAACTGGAAGATTTTCTGTCTTCGACCATCGTCGAGAAAGCCAAGCAACGGATGCTGGAAATAACGCAAGAACGTCCGGTGATACTCGCCATTGACTCGTTGGAAAAGTATGCCATCGACAATGAGGACGTGATGCTGTCTCTGGCCTCGTTGATCCAGTGCTCCAGCGGCTTCAATATCGAATACAGCGACAGGGGTATTCATGTCAAAACCTTCGTGTCGGCAGAGGTCTTTCCCTATCTGACCCAGACTGCCATGAGCAACACCCTGAAGTACGTGAGGAACCCGATCTATCTGAACTGGCGACCCAAAGACCTGATGCGATTGACCTGCTGGCGGTTCTTTTCCTATCTGAAACGTAACGAGCTTTTGGATAGGAACAGCCAGGGCAATATCGATTGGTCAAATTTCAACACGGTATTGAAGAAGGTCTGGATTCCCTATTTTGGTGAATGGATAACCGATGGCTGCGGCGTGCCGGAACGGACCTTTCCCTATATCCTGCGCCAGACCCAAATGCGGCCGCGGCAGATCGTCGTCCTGTGTAACGCCATCGCCAGAATAGCTAAGGAATCCAAAAGTTTTCCGTATTTTCGCGACAACAAAGTGGCGCTCGTATCGGCGGTCAATGAAGCCAACATCAATCTTGCCAACGGCGTTATCAACGCCTACTCGTCCGTCTATCCCAATGTCGGAAAGATACTCGATGCCCTGAGCGGTACCCCTAACATTTTCCAGGGCAAGTGGCTCGATAAGATCGCCA
>CAMYKE010000344.1 GCA_947258895.1 uncultured Pseudomonadales bacterium
GCCAAGGCAGATCTCGAGGAGATCATCGATTTCCTGAAGGAGCCGGACCGCTATCGGAAGTTGGGAGCCAAGATTCCCCGCGGAATTTTGATGATGGGCCCGCCGGGCAGCGGCAAGACCCTGCTGGCGAGGGCCACCGCCGGGGAGGCAGGAGTGCCGTTTTTTAGTGTCAGCGGTTCGGAGTTTATTGAAATGTTCGTCGGCGTGGGGGCATCGCGGGTGCGCGACATGTTCGCGCAGGCACGAGAGGCCGCGCCGGCATTGATCTTCATCGATGAAATTGACTCGGTAGGCAGGTCGCGCGGAACCGGGCTCGGGGGCGGTAACGACGAGCGCGAGCAGACCCTGAATCAGATCCTGGCGGAAATGGACGGCTTTGCCTCTGACGAAGCGGTGGTGGTGCTGGCGGCAACCAATCGTCCGGACGTACTGGATTCGGCACTGCTGCGACCGGGTCGGTTTGATCGCAAACTGGTGCTGGAACTGCCGCAGCGCAATGCCCGCAAGCAAATACTCGAGGTGCACACCCGCCATGTGCCGCTGGCGCAGGATGTCGACCTGGCGGCTATTGCAGCGGAAACGGTGGGATTTTCCGGGGCCGATCTGGAAAATCTGGTCAATGAGGCGGCGCTGAGTGCGGCGCGCGCTCGCAAGCTCGAAATCGACAATGCCGACCTGGAAGCGGCCCGCGACAAGATTGTACTGGGCAGCGAAACCCGGGAACTGCTTTCCGAGGAGGAAAAGCATCGCGTTGCCTGCCACGAATCCGGACATGCGTTAACCGCGCACCTGTTGCCGGGCGCGGATCCCCTGAAACGGATCACTATCATTCCGCGGGGGCGGAGCCTGGGTATGACCGAGCAAATGCCGACCGAGGAGCGCCATAACTTTACCCAGGACTACCTTGAAAACCGGATCTCCATCCTGCTGGGCGGGCGCTGTGCCGAAAAACTGATGTTCGGTAATTTCAGTTCCGGCGCCGCCAATGATTTAAAACAGGCCACCGACCTGGCGCGGCAAATGGTTTCGCAATGGGGCATGAGCGAGCGTGTGGGCCCGGTAAATTTCCAGCAGAGCGAAGAACACCCGTTCCTGGGCAGGGAGATTGCGGTGCCGAAGAATTTCAGCGATGCATCGGTGGAAATGATCGACCTCGAGGTAACCAACCTGATCAAGGCCTGTGAGTCTAAAACCACGGCGTTATTGGGTGAAAACCGTGCGCGCCTGGAGCGGCTTGCCGATGCCCTGTTGCAGAACGAGACCCTCGACGAAGCCCGGATTGCCGCGCTGCTCGCATGAGCATATTGCGTTATGATTACCCAATACGCTTTAGTGCGGGACCCGGCCTACCATGTTGTACCAGTTGCTGGCAGACTTATTATTGGTTATCCACCTCCTGTTCGTGGTGTTCGTCTTGTGCGGCGGGTTGCTGGTGTTGTGGCGCCGGTGGTGGATTTACGTGCACCCGCCCGCGGCCTTGTGGGGGGTACTGGTCGAATTCAATCAATGGATCTGCCCGTTGACACCGCTGGAACAGGAACTGCGTCGTAGCGCAGGCGCCGGGCAATATGACGGCGGGTTTATCGAGCATTATTTTATGCCCCTGCTGTATCCCGACTGGTTGAGTCTGGAGGTACAAATCGTACTGGGTTTGTTCGTGATCGTAGTCAATGCCGTGGTGTATGGCTTTATCTGCTGGCGCCTGCGGTGCTCGCGCCAACGTCGATAATCGTCTGGTGCGAGAGAACTGCCCGTAGCTACTATTCCTCGCGCAGCGAGCGCGCGATTGGTAAGCGCGCTGCTTGCGCCGCAGGATAGATTCCCGCCACCAGCGCGGCCGTCGTCGCCAGCAATACCGCCTGCCAGATCGCGGCAGCGGGCACTACCTGTTGCATGGTCCAGCCGAAGGAGCGGACATTGATGACTTCGATCAACAGGGTGGACATCAGGTAGCCCAGGGGCAGTGCCAGTAGCCCTGCAAACAGACCCATCAGCAGCGTTTGGCCGAGGATCAGCCTGCGTAGTTCGGCGCAAGTAATACCGCAGGCCCGCAGCAGCGCAAATTCCCGGGTCTTTTCGAGCTGCAATGCCATCAGGGCACTCAGGACACCGATGAAGGCGACGATGACAGCCAGCAACTGCAGCACCCGGGTCACGGTAAAGGTGCGATCGAAAATAGCCATGGACAATGCACGGATTTCGGCATTGGCGCGGACCTGGATCGATTCACTAAACTGGTCGACCTGAGTGCGAATTGAGTCTGCCAACTCTGCGGCGCTGGTCCCCGGGGCGCGCAACAGGCCCAGCGAGGAGATCGACGGGTCTTGCCACAGGCGCCGGTATTGCTGGATTGGCATCAGTGCGAGGCCGCGGTCTGAAGTGTAATCAGTGAATATTCCCAGAACCGGGAGGGGCACCGGTCCGGCAGGGGTGATAAAGGTCACCCTGTCATTTACCTCCAGCTGCTGGTGATACGCGTAAGGTTCGGAGACTAACAGGCCCTCACCGGCGGAGAACGCAGTCTGCGCTACCTGCGGGTCGCCGGCCGTCAGTTTCAGGCCCCGGCTATGGCGAGGGTCGTATTCGATTGCCATTAACCGGAGCGGACCGGTATCAGTAGTCGCCCGCAGTACCCGGTTGCCCTGCGCGTAAAGTACCCCCGGATGCTGCTGCAGGCGGGCGATCAGTGCGGGCGGCAGGCCGGTGCCGGCGAATTCCGACCCTGCCCCGGGCAGGGTGACATAGACATCACTGGTAAGGGTTTGCTCCAGCCAGTCAGATACCGTCAGGCGGAAGCTGCTGATCATGATCCCGACTCCGAGGGTGGTGGCGACCGCGATCGTCAGCGCCGCCACCGCCAGTCCGGTGCGGCTCAAGCCGGCGGCGATACCCCTGATGCCCAGACGGGTCAGCAGCGTGCCACGGAGTCGAGCGAGCAGTCCAAGCGTCACGCATAGCCATTGCACCAGCAATGGTACTGCCATGCTAAAGCCAATCACGCCTCGCGCTGTGCTGTTCGGTGCGCGAACGCTGCTGCAGCGATACCGGTGTCGCTGCAGCAGCGTCCCGGGCCGGCAGCCAGGCCGCCACGATAGTCACCAACAATCCCATCAGCAACCCCTTGAGCAAGGATGCCTCGCTGATAAACAGCTCACTGACATGTAACCGGTAGTAAAGATCATTGATTGTCAGGGTGATCAACTGGACCAGCGCGTGCCCCAGCGCAATACCCGCCACCAATCCCGCGCCGCTAGCGACCAGTCCCAGCAGGGTGGCCTCGCAGAACACCAGGGTAAACAGCTCGTGGCGCGACACACCGAGCGCGCGCAGGGCGCCGAATTGCTCACGGCGACGCAACACGGCGAACATCATGGTGTTGTATATCAGGAAGCCGCCGACGAGCAGGGCGAGCAGGCTCATTGCGGTTAAATTGGTGTGAAAGGCAGCGGACATGCGGGCCGTGGTGCTGCGTTCGCTGGCAGTCTCGACCAATGTCAATCCGGGGGGCAGCCATCGCGTCAGCTCGGCAATCACCGCGGGGTCGGTCAGGGTCAGGTCAATCCGGTCCAGGGTCCCGATTCGGCCTAGTAGTTCCTGCGCCACCGCGATGTCCGCGAACAGCACGCCGCTGGTGCCGGGGTGGTCTGAAGTGAACAGGTTTACCACAGCTACCTCGTAGTTGTGGCCGCGATAGCTGAGGGGCAGGGTGTCACTGAGGGCAACGTCCAGCTGCGCAGCGGTTTGCCGGCTCATGGCGACGGTGAGGGGCTGGAGGAAGAGGCGTCGGCCGCCGCGTTCCGCCAGGCCCGGTTCGGTCGCGTTCCACGCGGCGAAGGCCTCGCCGGCGGAGCGTGCAAAATTGTGTGCAAAGACATCGAGGCCCAGCAAAGTGAGGCGCTGGTCGCCGCTGCGGACCTCGTCGCTAACCAGCGGTGCGCTGGCACGTAGCCCCCGTTCGGTCCGCAGGCGCCGGTATATATGCTCCGGGATGCCACTCGCGCCACCCTTGATGCGATGGGTCGCTGTGCCGCTGGTCATTTCCATCGACAGTTCAAAAGCCCGCCGGGCACTGGAGTTGGCAAGGTCGATCGCGACCACGATCGCCACGCCGAGCATGATCCCCAGCAGGGTCAGGCCGGTTTGCAGCGGATGCTGCTGCAGGTAGCGCCGGGAGATGTTTGCCAGCTGTCGATTCACCGGGCGTCCCTTCATCATACTCCCTTTACCAGGCAAACTGGCCCTGCCGCTCGGCCAGCCGGCCCTGCTCCAGGGTCACCAGGCGCTCGGCCATCTGGGCCACCTTGAGGCTGTGGGTGACGACGATCAGGGTGGCGCCCTCATCTTTCACCAATCCGGCCAGAATATCGAGGATCAGGGCGCCGGTTTCGGCATCGAGGTTGCCGGTGGGTTCATCCGCGAGAATCAGCGACGGTTGGTGAGCGATGGCCCGGGCAATGGCAATGCGCTGTTGCTCGCCGCCGGACAGCCGATCGGGGAAGCTGTCGCCGCGATCGCCGAGATTCACCATCTGCAGCAGCGCGTTGACGCGCTGCCGGGCGTGGGCCGGGCTAACGTTGTTTAACTCCAGCACCAGCGCGATATTCTCCGCTACCGTCAGGGTGGGGAAAAGATGGAAAAACTGGTAGATGAAGCCTATGTGGCGGCGCCGGAAGCGAGTACGTTCGGTTTCATCCAGGGTGTCGAGCCGTGTGCCGCTCACCGTAATACGCCCCGCCTGCAGAGTCTCGATACCGCTGATCAAATTCAGCAGGGTGGATTTGCCACAGCCGCTGCGGCCCAGCAGGGCCACCGAAGTACCCTTGTTAACCTGCAGGCTGGCATCTCGCAGGACCATACGCGAATCCGCGCCCTCCAGATAGGTATGGGAGACGTCGCTGACATCGAGCAGCGCCTGATTTTTTGCGAGGCTTTCATTGTTCGGCATTGGCAATTGTGTAACTATCGCTGGGCTCCGGTTTCTGGTTACGAAAATCTGTACGCAGTGCTTCCCATGTTATACGCAAGTCTACCCGATTACGTTTCAATTGAGCGACGGAAACTTAAGTGGGCGCGAGTTGAAGTGGCGCCGGGTGGCGCCGTCCGCCTGGTCGTGCCAAGGCTGATGAGCCAACGCCGGATACTGGAGATCTATCGACAGCGCCAGGAATGGATCGCCCGTAAGCGGGCTCGCTTTGCGGCGCTCGCCAATGCCGCGCTGCAACCCGGTGACGACCAGGCATTGCTCTGGGGCGACCTCTATCGCTGCCGTTTTGAGCCGGGCCGGCAGCAGGTCGAGATCGATTCCACCCGTAACCGGCTTTGCTGCCCGGCGAATATGAGCGATCCCGCCAGCTTTAGCTGCTGGCATCGGCAATTTGCCACGGAATATTTGCGGGAGCGTGCCAGGGGCATCGCCGTAGAGCAGGGATTCTCGTTTAACCGCTTGAGTATCCGCAACCAGAGGACCCGCTGGGGATCCTGCAGCAGCAAACAAAATATTTCACTAAACTGGCGTCTGGTTAAGGCCCCGGTGTGGGTAAGTGATTATGTGATAACCCATGAACTGGTGCATACCCGGATCATGAATCACAGTACAGAATTCTGGGCTCGGGTTGAGGTGCATTGCCCGCGTGTCAGCGAGGCGAAAAGTTGGCTCCGCGACTATGGGCATACATTGTAGTCCGGCAGAATGGTGCCGCAGGGCTTGAACCGGTCTTATGGCAGCACCGACCGGACCCCGCCGAAGCGAAGCCTGGTAGTATAGGAATCTGTTTACGCTTTGTTTCTTCGAGCAAATCCCAGGCCAGCCAGCCCAAGGCCGAAGAGAGCGAGGGTCGAGTTGCAGGCGTCAACCATAATTACCACGACAGCAGGTGCTTTCGTCATCCTCAATCGTGGGCTTGTAGTAGTACCGAAATCAGGGAGAGAGCAAATTTCAACCGTCCGCAGTTGGCCGTTTTACTTCGCGACCTTTTTCAGAGCGTCGAGGTATTTCTTCTTC
>CAMYKE010000345.1 GCA_947258895.1 uncultured Pseudomonadales bacterium
TATACGCCCAACCCCGATTACCAGGAGGTCTGCTCGGGGCGCACCGGGCATACCGAGGCGGTTAAAGTTGTCTATGATCCTGCGGTAGTCAGCTTTGCCGACCTGCTCGCGGTATTCTGGGAGGCGCACGATCCGACCCAGGGCATGCGCCAGGGCAACGATATCGGGACGCAATACCGGTCGGCAATCTATACCTCGTCTCAGGGGCAGATGGCGCAGGCGCAGGCGTCGCGCGATACCTATCAGGAATTGCTGCGCAGAGCCGGTAAAGCTGAGATAACCACGGAGATCGCCGCCGCGGCGCCGTTCTATTATGCCGAGGAGTATCATCAGCAATACCTGGCCAAGAATCCGGCCGGTTACTGTGGTCTGGGAGGCTGCGGAATACGCTTCCCGCGGACGGAGTAGCGGAAATACGGGGACAGTTCACTTAATTTAGTGTTCGCGTACGGGTTTTCTTGTCGCTGCGGCAGGTTTTGGCAAATGACCCATATTGATCATTTTCGAGATCAACCTGACTGGTGCATCAGCGCGTTAAATCTTTGAATTATCCTGTCCTCGAAAGGATACAAACCAACCAGGCTAACCCCCGTAGCGTTGAATTGCCATCAATTAAGTAAACTGTCCCCCTAATCGTTTTTGGGCCTGGTTTTTTCCTTGGCAGTTGTAGTGCCGGTCTTGGCGATGGTGCTGAAGAATTGCTGGAACTGGTCTATCGCCTGGATACCAACGGGAAAGAATTTTTTCATCAGGAATTCCGGATCATCCATCTGCTCAATGTTTTCGTCGATCTTGGCCTGGACTTTTTCCAGCAGCGCCGTATGCATCGGTTCGAGGTCCGGAAGCCCCATCATTGTGCGCGCTTCTTCCGGGGTCAGGTCAATATCGATATTGATTTTCATAGCATGTATCCGTGGCAAATTGTAGCTTTACAGGGTTGTATACCCCATCACCCGGGGGTTGTCTAGCCCGCAGGGGTTATCGGCTTCCCGGCCATCCGTACAGCGGTAGCTGAACGAGGCGGTGCCGAGGCGGGTGCGTAATCGGCGCCAGCCAGCACAATTGAAGGTTCCGACGGACTGTCACGCCGGCCTGCGTCGGTACAGGGGGTCCGGTTGGTTCGCCGCAGCCTGGTAGCTGTGTTTGAATGGTTCTAAACTGGCAAGCGCCGCCGCCACGTCCTTTCCTTCCTTGAGGGCAAAGCTGGAAAAGCCGCAACGTTGCATATAGAACAACTGGTCCTGCATGACATCGCCGATCGCGCGAATATCGTGTCGGTAGTCGTAACGTTCCCGCAGCAAGCGGGCGTAGGAATAACCGCGGCCATCACCAAACACCGGGAAGTTAATCGCCACGATGGAGAAATGCGTCAGGTCGGCACTGATTTCCTCGGGTCCCTGGTCACTGTCCAGCCAGACTCCCAACTCTCCCGAGCGGGCGAGGAGCGCGTCTTTTTGTGCGAGCCAGAGCGCCACGGGCACGATGATATCGCCCTCGGGTAGTGGTTGCTCGGCATCGGTCACCAGATGCCACCGATCCTGAATGAGTGTGCCATCGCTGATAATATTAGCTGGCATTGCTGTATACCTTGGTCTTGAAAGGGTCCATGCCGATGCGGCGATAGGTATCGATGAAGTGCTCTTCCTCGACACGGTTGCTGACGTAGACCTCGACGATTTTCTCGATTACGTCGGCGATTTCATTCTCGCCAAACGACGGTCCGATAATTCTACCCACGGCAGCATCGATACCCGACGCGCCGCCGAGCGATACCTGGTAAAACTCGGCGCCCTTTTTATCGACACCCAAAATCCCGATGTTGCCGACATGGTGGTGCCCGCAGGCATTCATACAACCGGATATATTGAGCTCCAGTTCACCGATATCATACAGGTAGTCCAGATCCTCGAAGCGTTCCTGGATGCGGTTGGCGATCGGGATGGACTTGGCATTCGCCAGCGCGCAGAAATCGCCGCCGGGGCAGCAAATCATATCTGTGAGCAGGCCCAGGTTCGGGGTCGCGAAGCCGTTGGCCTTGGCCTCCTGCCACAGGCTGCAGAGGTCCGACTGTTTGACGTCCGCCAGGATAATGTTCTGGTGATGACTGACTCGCAACTCACCAAAGCTGTATTTGTCGGCGAGGTCAGCCATGATGTCCATTTGCTCATCGGTCGCGTCGCCAGGGGCGTAGCCCTTCGCTTTGAGGGTCAGGGTTACGATGGCATAGCCGGGCTTCTTGTGGGCACGTGTGTTGCGTTTCACCCAGTTCCCGAACACCGGTACCTCCGCGCACTGCGCCGTAAAGGCCGGGTCCGTCGCAGGCAGGGTTTCATAGTCCGGTTCGGTGAAGAATCCCTTGAGGCGGTCGATCTCCTCAGTGGTGACCGTGATCGGGCCATCCTTCATATGAGCCCATTCTTCCTCAACCATCTCGGAAAATTTTTCGGGGGTGAGCGCACGCACCAGGATTTTGATGCGGGCCTTGTACTTGTTGTCGCGACGCCCGTAGCGGTTATACACCCGTAGTACAGCCTCGAGGTAACTTAGCAGGTGCTGTTTGGGCAGGTAGTCCTTGATCACGCTGGCGATAACCGGAGTACGCCCCTGGCCGCCTCCGGCAAGCACTTTGAAACCGACTTCGCCCGCTTCGTTGCGCACCAGATATACGCCTACGTCGTGCACCAGCACGGCGGCACGATCGCTAACCTCGCAAGCGTTGACGGCGATCTTGAACTTGCGTGGCAGGTAGGCAAATTCCGGGTGAAAAGTCGACCACTGGCGCAGCAACTCACAGTAGGGTCGAGGGTCCTCGATTTCTTCCGCTGTTACACCCGCATACTGGTCCGAGGTGATGTTGCGAATGCAGTTGCCGCTGGTCTGGATGGCATGCATTTCCACGGAGGCAAGATCGGCCAGGATGTCCGGTACCTGTTCAAGTTTTGGCCAGTTGAACTGGATGTTCTGGCGAGTGCTGAAATGGCCATAGCCCTTGTCATAGGTGCGCGCAATGTGTGCCAGCATCCGCATCTGCTTGCTGGACAGCATACCGTAGGGCACCGCGATCCGCAG
>CAMYKE010000346.1 GCA_947258895.1 uncultured Pseudomonadales bacterium
CTCCCAGATGCTTTCCTGTGTCAGCGACAGGGCGATCTTGCTGATGCCGACATTGCTTGACTTGCGAATCACACCGGTTACATCCAGCTGCCCGTAGTCATGCACGTCACGCACGGTATTGACGCCGACGCGATACCAGCCAGGTGACGTACTGACAGGTGTATCCGGACGGTAACGCCCGCTCTCGAGACCTGCGGCGACGATAAACGGCTTCATGGTCGAACCCGGCTCGAACACATCTGTCACAGCACGGTTGCGCATGTCGCTGCGACGCCGTTGCTTGCGGTCATTGGGATTGAACGACGGCTGGTTGACCATGGCGATAATTTCACCACTTTGCACGTCCAGCACCACGGCCGAGGCCGCCTTGGCCTTGTGCGTTTTCATGGCCGCCTTCAACTCGCGATAGGCCAGGTACTGAATACGCCGATCAATGCTTAGCTGGAGGTCCTTGCCGATGCGCGGGCGGCTGATGCTCTCCACGTCCTCAACAATGTGTCGCTGCCGGTCCATTACGACACGCTTTTTACCCGGCTCACCCTGCAACCACTCCTGGTAGGCCAGCTCCAGACCTTCCTGACCGGCATCGTCGATATCGGTAAAACCGACCAGGTGCCCTGCTACTTCGCCATCCGGGTAGTAGCGCCGGTATTCGCGCTGCAGGTAAACACCCGGTATCTCCATGGCCATGACCTGCTCGGCAAGATCCGGGCTCACGTGGCGCTTGATATAAATAAATTCGCGGTCCGCACGACTTGCCAGGGCGCGTTTCACACTACCCGGCTTGAGTGACAGCTTGCGCGCCAGCTCGGGAATACGGCCCTGCTCGCTGCCAAGTACCTGCGGATTAACCCACACCGACTCGACCGGGGTACTGACTGCCAGCGGTTCACCGTTCCGGTCGCGAATCATGCCGCGATGCGCCGGCAGGTCTACGGTACGCAAGTGCCTTGCCTGCCCCTGGCTGAGCAGGAATTCCTTGTCGAGAACCTGCAGGGTTACTGCACGCCCGACCAGTGTGACGGCGGCCAACAGCATGCATGCCAGCAGGAAAACCCGGCGGGCAGTAAATTGTGTGCGTGCCGGATCAGCACTCATGGGCGGACAATCACCATTCGGTCGGTTGTAAGACTCACCATACCCAGTCGCTCACGCGCAGCGCGCTCGATCTTTCCCTGCATCGTCAAGGTACTCTGCTCAAGCTGCAGCTGCCCCCACTCGACGTCCATGCTGTCACGTGCCTCGCCCAGCGCCTGCAACTCGACAAACAACTTGCGGCTCTGGTGCTTGCTGTAGACCACACCCAGCGAAGACACGACCACCAGCGCCAGCAGCACGATCAACACGCCGGGCCGTCCACTCATTGCAGTCGCTCCGCAACCCGCAACACGGCACTGCGCGCACGCGGATTTTCCTGTACCTCTGCTGCACCGGCGCGGATTGCCTTGCCAAGCGGCTTCAGGCGCGGCTGGTAATCCATTCCGGCAAGCGGGAACTCGTCGGGCGGCTGCTCGCCGCGATACTCGTCACGAATAAAACGCTTGACGATGCGGTCCTCAAGCGAGTGAAAGCTGATTACCGCGAGCCGGCCGCCCGGCGCCAGCACGTCGGGCACCTGCGCCAACACGTCCCTGACATCATCCAGTTCCTTGTTGATAAAAATGCGAATCGCCTGGAAACTGCGCGTCGCCGGGTGCTTGCCCTTTTCACGCGACGGTGCCGCCGCATCGATCAGGTCGGCAAGTTGCCCGGTGGTACGCAAGGGCTCTTCAGCACGCCGCGCAACAATGGCCCGCGCTATGCGTCTGGAGAAACGCTCTTCACCGTATACCCTGAGGACATCACTAATGGATTTTTCATCGGCAACCTGCAACCACTCGGCTGCACTGGAACCGGTCGTCGGATCCATGCGCATATCGAGGGGGCCATCATGTGAAAAACTGAAACCGCGAGATGCATTATCAAGTTGCGGCGAAGAAACACCGAGATCAAGCAACAGACCGTCCACCTGGCCTTCAAGTTGTCGCTGCGCAACCACGCGACTCAGCATTGTGCATGTACCCTGTTGTATTTCGAAACGAGGATCGTCACCAAACTGCTCCTCTGCCGACAACACCGCTTCAGGGTCCTTGTCCATGGCAAGCAGTCGCCCGTTTGGCCCAAGCTCATCCATGATTGCAGCAGCGTGCCCACCGCGGCCAAATGTTCCATCTACGTAAAATCCATCCGGCTGAATTGCCAGGGCATCCAGTACTTCTGCGAGCAGGACCGGGCGGTGTGCATATCGTTGTTCCACCTGTCAGCGCTTCAGGTCTGCAAATGGATCGGGCATATCTTTGCTGTTGTTGCCATCTGCCGCCCAATCGCCACACAGTTTTTCCCAGGCTTCTTCATTCCAGATTTCAAACTTGAAACCGAGACCGGTCAGGACGACGCGCTTTTCCAGTCCGGCAAACTCACGCAGGCGCGGCGGGATCAGCACGCGACCGTTCTTGTCCAGCTCCAGCGGCGTGGCATGCCCCAGCAGAACGCGCTGCAGCGTACGTACACGGGCATCCTGGTTCGGCATGCGCACCAGCGAGCGCTGGAATTCTTCCCAGTCACCCTGCGGGTACATACTCAGGCAGCGCTGCTCATCGACGGTCACCACCACCTTGCCTTCGCAACGCTCCATCAACTCGTCCCGATAACGGGTCGGAAAGGCCAGGCGGCCTTTCGCATCGAGATTGACAGTGCTTCCACCAATGAACAAAACCGCCCCCTTGTGCTCCCTTGAGACCCATAAATATCCACCGAGTCCCACTTTTCGACACTATATTGACATAGGGGGTTTTCGTCAAGCAAAAACTACAAAAAATCGCCTTGTGGACAGTAACTTAGGTCAGATTCCAAATTTTCGCCGGCAACCTGCCAAACATATAAAACGAAATCAAAAACTTGGCATTGATACCTTGTGTAGATTGATAGCTTTAAGCGATTTTTTGGGAATCCCGGTCTTTTTTTTGCCCTGCCAGCCGGTCTGTGTGGGGATATTATACGCATGTTTCAAACCCA
>CAMYKE010000347.1 GCA_947258895.1 uncultured Pseudomonadales bacterium
CCAAAAATGAAGGTAATCCTTGATATACTCCGGATCTCTTAACCAACGACCTTCATAAATATGATGGGCAGCCCCGGATATTTTTGACGGGCCTGCTTGAGTACCTCCAGGCCATCGCTTCCCGGCATTCGAATATCGCTCATGATCGCGTCCGGCTGGTCCGATTCCAGGTGTTCCAGCATCGCGTCCCCGGATTCAAACCCGCGAGTCTCGATCCCTGCCTGGTTAAGTGCCTTCTCGAGCACCCAGCGTATGGAATGATCGTCATCGACGATCCAGATGATCTCGCCCATGGCCATGTTGCTAAACTCCGTTGTTCAAAGGTATGAAAAAGATGAACCGGGTCTGTCCCGGTTGGCTCTCATATTCAATCAGCCCGCCGTGTTGATTGACAATTTGCTGTGCGATGGTAAGTCCCAGCCCGGTGCCTTCGGCACGGCTCGTGATCATCGGGTAAAAAATAGTGTCCCGCAGCTCCGGCGGGATACCCGGGCCGTTATCGATAACGTCGATTCGGCAAGCCATTTTATGGAATCTGCTGCCCAGCGTGATTTGGCGAACGGTGCGGGTTGCCATTGTGATCTGCGGGTGTTCGGGGCTGGCCTCGGACTGCAGTGCCTGCATGGCGTTGCGAGCGATATTCAGGAATGCCTGGATGAGTTGCTCCTTGTTGGCATCGATATCCGGAATACTGGGGTCATAATCCCTGGTCAGCCGGATGGTGTCACCCGCTTCAGAGGTAATCAGGCTGGCGACGCGCTCCAGGACTTCATGGATATTAATTGGAGCGGTTTGCGGTGCCGTGTTTGGCCCCAACATCTGGTCGACCAGATTGCGCAGCCGGTCGGCTTCCTGGATGATGATGCGGGTATAATCCTCGAGGCCCTTGTCCTGTAGCTCACGGCCCAGCAGTTGCGCCGCGCCGCGAATACCACCCAGCGGATTCTTGATTTCATGGGCCATGCCTCGGATCAACGAGCGCGATGCCTCGTGTTGCCAGATCAGCGACTCCTCCCTGGAAATTCGTAGCCAGCGGTCGCGGGGAAACAGCTCGATAAGCAGGTGTTCTTCCTTGTCCCCGATCGGCGTGACCGTGTAATCAGCGGTAACGGCGCCGTTCTGGAGCAGGCTGATGCTGGCCTCGCGTTTAGTGTAGACATGGCCGTCGCGCATCGCCAGCTCGAGCTCCTTGACAAAAGTATCGCATTCCCTGCAGACGTTGCGGATATGCTGGCCGCGAATGCGGGAGATACTGATAGACAGGGCGTCTTGCGCGGCGTTGTTCATATACTCGACGTTGAGTTCGGCGTCCAATAGCAGCACAGCGGTACTCTGGTTGTCTATCAATCGCTGAAATAGCTTGCTAGTCACCGTACCTACCTTTATTCATCGGACAGGACTCATGCAATAACCAAACCAAGCCGGGAGTATTATTGTAATTTTTGACGCCGGATCGAAAGGTGCGCGAATCGGGGGCCTGTGTGGCTGGAAATTATTAGGCCAGGCCGCGGTTCTCTTCGCTCCTCAGCTATTGTGCACTAAAATAGTGCGATTTGCCAAGTGCCGGCCCGGATTCAGGGATTAGGCGCCCATTTACGGTGCGGCAGTACGGGAGGGATTCAGAGTCGATGGTTGATGAACGTGCACCGCTACCGGTTCGCTGGCGATAATCACCTGGTCGTTGTCGTCGATGACTTCAGCCTGCAACTGGTGAGTGCCCCGTTCCAGATCCGAGACCAGCACTGACAGGGTGCGCGAGGGTGGCGCAATAACCGTACCGTTATCGAGAAACCTGATGCGATGCTGCTTGTCGAGGCCGGGACTCAGGCTTGCGGTTACGGTGACTTCCGAGATGTTGCGTAAGGTCGTGTTGTGTTTAGGGGCGGAAATGGTCAGTTCGGTATAGCTCGCCGCTTCCGTTGCGGCTTCATTGCTACTTGCTGCGGGTTGCGGTTTCGGCGAGGCATCAATATTGACGGGATTTACCTCGACTTTTTTGGCGCCCGCGGCGGGTTGATCAGAATACTCCACGTTTCCGTGCTCATCGACATGGCGATAAATTTCCGCGGCATTAACGCTGCCCAGGGCCAGTGTAAAAACCGCAATCTGTAAAATAATCTGTCTCATTGTTACGATCCGCTCCCGATATGCTGATGATTACACCATGGTATACCTTTGCGTTCGCCAATATGGCAAAAGCCCCGCTCCACGCGGGAGCAGGGCTTTGGACATTGCAAACAGATTTTAGGTCAATAAAACCCTAGCAGCTGTAGTACATATCGAACTCAACCGGGTGAGTGGTCATGTCCAGGCGCTCAACCTCGGCCCGCTTCAGTCGCAAGTACCCGTCGATGGTGTCATCGGACAGGACGCCGCCGGCGGTCAGGAAGGCGCGATCCTGGTCCAGCGCATTCAGGGCCTGGGTCAATGATGAACAAACGGTGGGGATCTCCGCAGCTTCTTCCGCCGGCAGGTCGTACAGGTCCTTGTCCATCGCGTCGCCGGGATGGATTTTGTTCTGGATGCCGTCGATACCCGCCATCAACATCGCCGCGAATGCCAGGTAGGGGTTGGCCGTCGGATCCGGGAACCGCACTTCGACCCGGCGCGCCTTCGGGCTGCTAACCCAGGGGATACGAATCGAGGCGGAACGGTTGCGGGCCGAATAGGCCAGCATAACCGGCGCTTCGAAACCGGGCACCAGGCGCTTGTACGAGTTGGTGGATGCATTGGTAAAGGCGTTCAGTGCACGGGCGTGCTTAATGATGCCGCCAATGTAATACAGTGCCGTTTCGGACAAGCCCGAGTAGCCGTCACCGGAGAACACATTGTTGCCATCCTTGGAGATCGACTGGTGCACGTGCATGCCGCTGCCGTTATCACCAACCAGCGGCTTCGGCATAAAGGTCGCGGTCTTGCCATAGGCATGGGCAACATTGTGCACGCAGTACTTCAGGATCTGTACTTCATCGGCCTTGCGCACCAGGGTGTTGAACTGGGTGCCAATTTCATTCTGGCAGGCGGTGCCTACCTCGGTTGCATTGCGGCACACATCGCGGCGCGCAGGTCATGCGCAGAGTCGACCGGAGGCACCGGGAAATAACCGCCCTTGATGCCGGGGCGGTGACCCAGGTTGCCGCCTTCGAAAGAGTGTGCAGAGGCCCAGGAGGCCTCTTCCGACGAGATGCTGTAGCCTGCGCCGCTGATGTCCGCATGCCACTTGATATCGTCGAAGACAAAGAATTCGGGTTCCGGACCGAAGTAGGCGGTATCACCGATGCCGGTAGATTTCAGGTAATCCTCCGCACGTTGCGCAACCGAACGCGGGTCGCGCAAATAGCCCTGCATGGTGGTTGGTTCGACGACGCTGCAACGCAGGTTAAGGGTGGCCTCTTCCGTAAAAGGGTCCATGACAGAGCTGCTGTCATCGGGCATCAGAATCATGTCGGATTCATTGATTCCCTTCCAGCCCGCGATCGATGAACCATCGAACATTTTGCCTTCTTCAAAAAAACCTTCGTCTACTTCGCTGACCGGGAGGGAAACGTGTTGCTCTTTTCCGCGCGTGTCGGTGAAACGCAGGTCAATCCACTTTACATCATTGTCTTTGATGAGACCCAGAGTCTGTTGTGACATGAGATATCTCCGTTGCTAAGCTTCTCTATTCAAGCCTTTTGGTTTAAAAATAATAAGTAAACCGGTAACGCGCTTACTTAACGTTAAAAAGTGTTCCTTTGGGCGGCGGTTGGGCCACCTGAGTAAAACACCAAATTCCTGTGTTAAAGGAAATTACATCGCACCCCGCGGTTGCGCACCGGAGCAGTACTTTATTTGTTTACCTTGACTGTGATTCCTATTTCCTGGTCATGCTTGTCAATTCGGACTACCTGGTGCCCGTTGGCGCTGCACCAGGCCGGAATATCCTGCAATGCGCCAGGATCGGTGCACATAATCGTAACCTCCTCCCCCGAGTGCATGCGCAGCGCAAAATCCTGCATCTTAAGCACTGGTAGCGGGCAGCGCAGGCCCCTGGCATCTAATTGTGCACCCATTGCGTTTTGGTAAATTCCTGCCGCCTTATGCGGTCCTTGCCCTGCCGGCATGTGCAAACCAATCCGGCCTGGTGTCCGGCACCGGGATCGCTTTGGCATCCGGATCGACGATGCGGCGATGTATGTCGGTGGCGCCCGCATGAGTGGCGCCTTTCGCCGTGCGCACCGTAGGCGCCACGCCGCCAGCGAGCGGCGCAGTCGCTGGTAGTCGCGCCTCAAGCACCGGTTTCCGCCCCGATAAAATCGGGTCTTTGGTGTTGGATTGTAGAGCCATGGTAAAGCAGTCGCCTAAAAAAGGAGGGAATTATAACCACTCCGACCGCACTAGTCATCTGTCTCGCTGGCGGGTGAGGCTGAATTAGCCCAGGAACCGGTTGGTGCGGTGCAATATGTCGTATATAATGCGCGGCCGCCCGAAATTGCTCGCTTTTGCATTGATGCGCGTATGCGGTTTCCGCTTGGGGATTGGTACTTCAAATCGATCCTGGCGGTTTGCCCCGGGTCGGTTTCATAGCGAATTTCCGGGCGGATGAAGCGCCGCCGGCATCATGCAAAAGACTTAATGTGGACAACATCGTGATTGAGACACTTCGAAACATTGCCATAATTGCGCACGTGGATCATGGCAAGACAACCCTGGTCGACCGCTTGCTGCAACTGGCTGGCACG
>CAMYKE010000348.1 GCA_947258895.1 uncultured Pseudomonadales bacterium
CCGTCAAGTTAACTTGCCGGTACCAGAAAGACAGTGAGTTGCGATATAAACTTGGAAATGTTCCAGGTGGTGTCGTTTACGCAGGCCGATTTTTTCGAACTCTGTTAATATTGTTTCATGCCAGCACGTCGACGAAGGCGAAGGACCGCGTGTCTGGGCTGCTGGATAAACATTTGCGGCCAGACAAAGAGAACCCTAATCGGAACAATCAGTAGCAATTGAAGTGCCTGTTCCGGGAGCTTAAGTCTCGCTAGTCTATTTCCAATTAATCCTGCACTGTCAGCCGGGCCTGCCGATTCTGCTCGGGAAGTCGATGCAACTTGTTTTCATAGGCGAGGGATGACCAGGCGGCGTGGGCTAACGCGCGGTGAGCCAGTTCGGGAGTTACGTCGTCAGCAAGGACTATTTTTCCATTCCGGTACACACCTTCAACGATTGGCATATCCTTGCGCAGCACAATCAGGCGGTCACCTTCCAGATAGCCCTGCGTGCCATTGTACTGCATGATGGCGCGCCCCGGGCGATTCTGCAGTTCGGGTCGGGTCAGGTCGCGGCCAATCATCGGGTGTATCGAGGAAATACCAATCAAGGACAGGAGCGTGGGGCCCAGATCGACCTGGCAGGCAACCGGGTCAAAAACGGACGGTCTTACAGAGCCGCCTAGAACGAGGGCGAGAACCCGGAACCGCTCAACCGGTACAAGTTCCGCTCCGTGTACACGCGCGTTATGGTTCATAGAGCGCAATGCGATCGTCCGGGAATTCAAAGGGGGTGTGGTTTGAGGAGGTAAACACCAGGCTGAAGAATGGTTGATTACCTGCCGCACTGAATTCCAGGTGGGCGCG
This sequence comes from uncultured Pseudomonadales bacterium, assembly GCA_947258895.1. The sequence goes on from CAMYKE010000348.1 coordinate 846, forward strand.
GGCGAACAGGTCCTCGTCCGAGACGCCCCAGGTACCGGTAAAGACGGGATCCTCGAAGTCGCGCTTGTCGATGACCCGGTCGAACCCATTGTTCATGAAGAACCGGCGCATGTTATCGAACTGGGCTTCCCCGCCATAGATAAAGCTGGTGTGATAACCCGTCCGTGATAGCAAACGGGCGAGTGTGAAAAAATCCTTCTGCGACTTGCCCAGTTTGACGACGCTACGTGCCGGGGTTGGGGTAAAACCGCTAATGACGGCCTCAATCGCTCGTACGGATCGCGTTCCAGTCGCATAAAGGTTTTCGAACCACAGGCCTTCCCATGCCAGCCTGTCCAGGTTTGGAGTCAAAGGTAAACCACCCATGCTGCCAACGAACTCTGCACCAAGGCTTTCTTCGAGGATGATCACCAGGTTTCTGGGGCGTGCGCTCTCCAGCGCTACCCGCTGGTGATGCAAGGTCGGCAGACGCTCGGAAACAAAGTCACCCGGGTCGACCAGCATCGATTCACGAACCTGGTCAATCACTGCGTCGTAGGTGATATCGCCATAGCTAAAACCACCTGCGGGTTCGTGGCGTAATTCGTACAGTGCGTACAACGCCGTGTACGCTGAATTCATCGCCAGGTCATTTGCCAATGGATCACTGGAGAGGGCGACTGTACTGGGGTTGATGGCACGATTATCCCAGGTGGAGCGGGCCATACCGAAGCACAGCAGGATGAAGATCGGAGTTGCCGCTAGCAGGTGATACGGGTGAACGGGCAAAACGCTTGCTGCCAGGCGTCTAAATTGCCGGCCGACTGACCAACCCACCAGGATGCAGAGCGAGACAACAAACAGCAATGGCCATAGCTGGGTTGTCACTACCGTTGCGATAATTTCTTTGGGGTACACCAGATATTCAATGAACAGGACATTCGGTCTTGAATCAAACTGCAGGATAAACGATGGCGTAGCGCACTCCATAAACAGCGCGAAGACCAGCATGGCAGGCAGGTAAACACGTAGCAAACCTCTCCATACCGATAGAGTGCGGCCATCCCATACCAACAGGGGAAACAGCAGGACTGGCAAGGCCAGCGTCAATCCCAGCAAAACCAGGTCGAACCGCAAACCCTGGAGGAGTGCGTGCCACAGCATGTCGGCTTCGATTACCCGCTCCAACTGCCAGGCCACCAGCATGCCCCTGGACAGGGTCAGGATCACCAACAAATACAGGGCGTATATCGCAAGAGGCTTGATTGCCAGCCACAACGGGCTGGACCGGAAAGTGTCATTGCTATGGAACTGCATCAAACTGTCAACCGTACCGCCAAACTCGACCTTCATTCCATGCGCATGTTTTGTTGCCGCGCTCGAACCCTTACCCCAAACATTACCGGGAGCGCTTCATGTCAACTGCCGCAACACTGAATTTCAGCTGCCAGTCAGGTCCAAACGCCTCGGGCGTTTCCAGGTAACCATGTGCCTCAAAAACCAGTCGAACCGGCATTGAGCCAATTCGAGTTGTCTTGGCGAAACCGGCACCCAGCGGCAGTAACAATTTGTTGTCTTTCTCGCCTTCCCAGTCGTACGTGATGTGGGAATTGGAAACGATCTGCCAGCCGTTTCCAATACCGTAAGCATAGAACAGTTTCAGGTCGGTAAGGTTGGTATCGTGATTGGTGTGTATGGGGTTTGACGTTTCGTTAGCGACGTTAGTCAGATGGGACAACCAGCCGCCCACAATACCTCGTCCGAACTTTTTCCCCGCGGCCAGTTCCGGGCCAAGGAGAAACTGGCGCCTCGCACCGGAAAGGTCCTCCGAGGTCGGCAATGCACCGGCGATTCCGACCATGGCGAAATAACCATTGTCATCTTCACCCCCGTAAGCGATATCAAAGCTGATGTCGTAGAGATGGCCGTGTACATAAAAGAAATCCCCGTCGCGCCTTATCGCGCTGGCCTCCTGACGGATGCGCCACTCCGTGAAATCACGCCGATTGCCGGGATATCTATAGGTTGGCTCGGAGTATTTCAGCGGGAGAGAAGCGCGCAACATAAAACTCCTGTTACCGCGCACACGGAACGGGAGAGCCCCGGTAAATGTGAATAACTGGGCCGCCTGATCACTGGCGTTCGGCATGTCACCCTGAAAAGGCTGGTACAGGTATTCAGTGGTGATCGAGCGCAGCGTAGTAATCGGGTTGAGCAATTCAATTGCCAGTTTATCCAGGGAACCTGGCGTCCCACGCTGCCCCGCTTGCGATGCAGGCTTTGAGGTGGGTGTGGAAGTGAGCCGCTTTTCGTTCGATTCGGTTTGATCCGGGCGCGTGGCGGTGCCGTCCTGCTCTTGAGCGAGTGCTGGCGTGGTCGCTGTAAGGGTAACCCCAATCACAAGGGAAGTAAGTTTGAGTAACTTGTAAACGAACTGCATGGCCTGCCTTCCCGCGCCAAAAAACACCAAGAATAATCAACCTTTCGGGATCACGCAAGCATCGCGAAATAGCGGGTAATTGGGCAGGTAAATGCCCACGCGTTACCGCTAGTCGCCATATCTCACCGATTTTTGGAATTATCGCCGAGAGATTGTGCGTTGTACGGGATTTTCCGAAGAAGGGGATAGCCGTCGCTATAGTCGCAGGAGAAAAATTCCGTACAGCGTGCAAGATCCGGCGAGAAACCAAATAGGCAATTCGCACTGTACTGACAAGGCTTCTGGGCATTGGATCGCCGAA
>CAMYKE010000349.1 GCA_947258895.1 uncultured Pseudomonadales bacterium
CACGACGCAGGGCTACGTTTCTATCGAGAAAAACGGGCCCTGTGTTTTCTGTGCGCCGTGTTTAACGTCAATTAGTTCGGCCCGAGTAGCGTCGTGCAGAATAGCCTACGTGGTCCTTATGATGACTTTCTCGTTGCTCAAGGGCCGCACCTCGGGGGGTTTACCCCGGGTTCAGAGCCCTTACCTCGGTTCACCGCAGGTCGATTCCTTACATCCAATTGGGTGGAAAAAAGTTCGGCCCAGTAGGTGGGTAGCCAGACGGTCAGCGCAATGAAACCCCCGAAACTGACAAAATAAAAGAAAGTCAAGGCCCAGGTTCGCCAGTCGGCGCCGGCTTCCTTTATGGAGGCCATTGCATTACCGGAGGGAATGAGTTCTTCGCCGCAGGCGTGCAGCAGCGCATCGGGATCAATCTCAATGCCCATTTGGCGATACTGAAAATACGGGGCGTCTTTCATGAACTTAACCACGAGTGCGAGCAGAAGCGTCACCATGACAAACCAGAAGACGTAAGAGGCGATGAAACCCAAAGCGACCACCATGCTCGGCAGCACGACGGCAAACAACCCCGGCGCCAGGTTTCCCAGCCCGGCGTAAAGGGCCAGCGCGCTACCCTGCTTTTTTTGGGGGTACCAGTAAGAAACGGATGGTATCCCGACCGAGAAAACGGCAATACCGCACCCACACAGTATGCCGAAGAGAAAAAACAACGGATAGTGAGAATGATCGGGACTCGGGGCGAAGGTGAACATCAGTGTAATTCCCGCCACACCTATAGCTGCGAGGCTGAGCAACGTCAAAATCGGGGTTTTTCCGCCAAAACGGTCCACTATAGCCCCAAAGGGGATACGCAGCAGCGAACCGGTCAGCGCCGGACAGGATGCCAGCAGACCCATCCAGAAGGGGCCCATCGCCATAGTTTCTTTCAGTTTGGCGATGATCGGTCCGTAGGCGGATACTCCCGCAAATCCGGCAAAAAAGGCCAGGGTAATCCAAGTCAATGCTGCGGATGGACTCGATGTTGCGTAACAGACATTTTCTTCGTTCATTTCAGCCCTCCTTTACTCCAGACTCGAGCCGGCTGAAATCCGCGGTACGGGCTGTTCCCCGCGGTTTGCGCCGGAAAACAATCCGTCGCCGGAAAAAGTAAAACACCGGCACACTCCAGATGTGCACCAGGCGGCTGAACGGTGAAAAAGCGAGCAGCGCCCATGCGGCCGTGACATGAATTTTGAAGCTGAGGGGCACCGGACGCATCAATTCGGGATCCGGGCTGAAAAAGACGATCCCCCGAATCCACGGGGCCACGCTGTCGAGGACGTTGTGATTTCCGAAAAAAACATTATAAACACCGAAGCCGATTACCAGCGTCAATCCGCCCAGAGTGATTAGGTCGTTGATCGTTCCTGCGGCCCGGATACGACGATTGGTGATCCGGCGCCACAATAACAGTAAGCATCCAACAAAAGCGGCGACGCCCACCACCTCCCCCATCCAGTGGGCGATGGCCAGGTGCATTTCACTGGTGATGCCGAACAGATCGTAATACTTTTGCGGGACCAACAAACCGCCGGCGTGGCCCACAAAGGTCAGAATAATGCCCACATGAAAGAGCAGGGCTCCCCACCGGAGGGACTTCTTATCCAGGATCTGGCTGGAGTGGGCGTTCCAGGCGTAGCGGTCGGAAAGGTAACGGTAGGAATGCCCGACGACAAATGTGGCCAGGCAAAGGTAGGGAAAAACCGTGAATACAAGCTCGTATATCAAGTCCATGAGTGACTCCTTTGGGCTTCATTGGGGCGCTTCGCAGCGCCGACCCCATCAGGTGGGACCGACGCCAAACCGATGTTCACTTTGCGCCTGTCTCAGTTTGTTCCCACGTCTGATCTTTAAAAATATCGGCCAGTGGACTCAGCAGCGCTGCATAGGGCGGAGCGATTTCCCTCAGGCGATCTACCACCGTTTCGAGACCTTTTACACACTGCGCAATCGTTTCGGACATCCGTGCTTCGGGGACTGCCGCCATGAACTCCAGCATCAGGGGCAGAAAATCGGGCAACTCGGCGGTGGTTCGCTCGAAGCCGGCGAAAGCGTACATCTGCTGAAGGCGCGTCAGCAGACGGGCCCTTTTTTCACCGTCTCCCCAGAGGTGATACGTTATGTTCAGAGTGGTAGAGGGGCTCATATCAAAAATTGCCGTATAGCGCTCCTGCAATTGGAGGACGCTACGTATCTCGACGTCTGCGATGAATGCCTCTATTGCCGCCCTGCACTGGCCACGATGTATCTCGTCCACGACCGATTTAAGCTCCGGCAACGCCCCAATATACGCTTCGTCGGGATACTGCAACAGCAGAGACACAACCTTGAAATAAATGCTTTCATCTTGCATAAGAATTTCTCAAATTGCTCCCCTCCGAGCATCAGATGGATTCGGCAAAACCGCATCGTCCCTGGTCCGTGTAGACACCAGCCTGCTCTTTATCGGCGGTCGGCAAAACAAAGCGCTCTGCGTATGGCGCCAGGGCCAGGAGGCGGTAAATCTGCTCTGCCTGTTCGATCGACAATCCGACTTTCTCTAAAAGCGAATAATCAATTTTGCCTTCGACACGAACGGCGCGCATATGGCTCCGAATCGCGGCCAGGCGCTTGAGGGCAAGTCGAACCGGCTGCTCGTCACCGGCGGTCAGCAGGTTGGCCAAATAGGTTATCGGGATACGGAGGCGGTCGATCAGATCGCTTTCCCGGTCGGGCTCGGCATGTGCTTGAATTGGGCTGAGGGGCGGTATGTACCACACCATAGGCAGTGTCCGGTATTCCGGGTGCAGTGGCAGGGCAAGCCGCCACAGTTTTGCCAGTTTGTAAACCGGTGAGCGAGCTGCAGCCTCTAAAACGTTATGGCCGATGCCCTCTGCCGCGGCTGCTCTGCGAATCTCGTCATCATTGGGATCGAGCAATATGTCCAAGTGGGCCGGATAGACGTCTGAAGCCGATGCTACCGATGCCGTTTCTGAGATCCGGTCGGCGTCGT
>CAMYKE010000350.1 GCA_947258895.1 uncultured Pseudomonadales bacterium
TCGAAATTGACATTCAACTGGCACCCTTCCCGATCGAAATGCCGAAACTGCCGGGCCCCCCGCAGGTGGGCAGCGTCGCGCCCGAGCTCGAGCTGAACTACCTGCCCGATTCCCGCAAGGCGGAGCAGGACGAGTCGCAGCTGCTGTTCTTCTGGGCGACGTGGTGCGTCCCCTGCAAGAAGTCGCTGCCCGAGATGCTGGCCTTCGCCAGGGATCGGGACATCGACGTGGTGTCCATCAGCGACGAAAAACCGGACGTGGTCAGCACGTTCCTGCGGGAATTCGACGGGGACTTCCCCCAGATCGTCGCGTCCGATCGCCGCCGCGAGCAGTTCCAGAAATACGGCGTCAGCGGCACCCCGACGTTCGTCCTGGTGGATAGCGCCGGGGTCGTGCAGCACTACCAGGCCGGCTATAAGGTCGGGAAAGGTCTGCGCATCGACGGCTGGCAATGGTCTGGCGGACCCGCCCAGGGAGAGTAATCCTTTACGAGCCGCTAACTGCTTGATTTCACAGCTTCTATTTGCGCTGCTCCGCGTCCTCTGACACACCCAAAAACCTTAGCGAAGGATCAGTCTTTTTGAACCCACGAATCAGCAAGCGCCCGATAGGTTCTTCCCGAGCGCTTCGTTAGTCTGATTTTCTACGAGGTCACAAGAACCAGGATTCGAATGCGCGGCTACCGCGATGTAGCGGTCGCGACACGTTTAAGGAGAGGGGAAACAATGAAATTCCAACAACACATGATAACGGCGGCCGTGTTCGCCTGTATTGCCCTGGGCTTTTCCGGCGCAAGCTGGGCGCAGGGCGAAGAGGGTGAGGCTATTACGGTCGAGTCGCTCAAGCAGGGCCAGGATGATATTCGCAAGGAGCTGGCCGAGATCAAGAAGCTCCTGCAGCAGGGCGTGCGTGCGGCAGCGCCGAGCGGCCCGAACGTCGAGGGCAAGATCTTCAACCTGGGCGACAACCCGTACAAGGGCGACGGCAAAGTGGCGCTGATCGAATTCACCGACTACCAGTGCCCGTTCTGCAAACGTCACAAGGAAAACACGCAGCCGCAGATCGACACCGAGTACGTCGAGACCGACAAGATCCGCTTCGTGTCGCTCGACATGCCGCTGCCGAACCTGCACAAGCTGGCGATGAAGGCCGCGGAAGCGGCGCACTGCGCCGGTGACCAGGACCAGTACTGGCAGATGCGCGACCGCATGTTCGACAACCAGCGCGCCCTCGAACCATGGAATTCGCATGCCGAGGCGCTAGGTATCAACGTCGGCAAGTTCGAAAAATGCTTGGACTCTGGCAAGTACGCCGATGCCGTCAAGGCAGACCTCGCCGAGGCGTCGAAAGCGGGTGCGACGGGCACGCCGAGTTTCGTGGTTGCCGTCATCGACGACAAGGACCCGACCAAGGCGACAGGTGTGACGTTCATTCGTGGCGCGCAGCAGTTTGCCGCGTTCAAGACCGCGTTGGATGACGCGATCGCATCGCTGAACTGATAACCATCTCAACTGCAACTGATTAAGACAAGATAAGGGGTCGAATCGAGGTTTTTGGCTATACGAATATTGCGATTCGCGGCCGACAAAATCCAGCGCGAATGAACCCGCGTCGAGAGATTCACGAACCGTCCTTAGGCATGCCCCACGTGGTCCGCTATTTGAATTGAATATCGGCGTGGTCCCCGTGCAGGGAGCGTGGTCGAGAGTCTAGCAGAGCATGGTTCGTCCGCGACTCGCTCCACCGCCAAAATGTGAAAGGCCCCATTCGGGGCCTTTCACATTTTTGCCGAGGGGGTTCAGGATTTGGACCCTGTTCGACTCACGCAGCGGCGTAGCCGCTTGTGAGCACGCACAGCCGCAGGCAAGCGTGCGCAAACTGTTATCACGCGAAGATGGGAGTCGAGTAAACGAGGAAGGCCAAGTAGAATGCAACGGCCAGCAACAGCACACCGCCTTCTAGTTTGTTGATAACACCTGTGCGACGGCCCCACCCATATGCCATTACAACAAGCACTCCGGTAAAGGCAAACATCACGGGTAGATCTCGGGTTACTAGTTCGGCATCCAGAACGGAGGGCGCTATCAGGCCAGCAGTACCGACCACGGCCAAGGTATTAAACAAGTTTGAGCCGATCACATTACTTAGGGCCAGCTCGTGCTCCCCACGCTTGGCGGCTTCAACAATGACAACCAGCTCGGGGAGCGAGGTTCCCAGCGCAAGTACAATCACGCCCACGACCAGTTCACTTACCCCTAGATTTGGTGACAATACCCCTCGCGCTCCAAACCAGTGCGGCAGAACATAGTGCGATAACAGCCAGGCCAATGATCAGATAGTTGATGCTCGTGCCAAGGGGTACGGTGCGCTTCTCGAGTCTGTTTTGAAGGTTGGAGCTCTCTTGCTTCGCCGGTTCACGCAAAGACACCCGGATAAGATAGACCAGCAGCACTACGAACAGAGCCAGCAGCAGCATTCCTTCGCCGCGTGACAACTCAAAATCCATTATAAAAAAGGCCGTTATAGCCGTGGCCAGGATCAGCAACGGCAACTCCCGCTTTACCACATGATTGTGAACGATCACCGGACTCAGGACGGCAGCCAAACCCAATACGACGCCAATATTGATTATGTTGGAGCCATAAGCATTGCCCAGAGACAGCCCGGAATTGCCCATAACAGATGAAAACAGCGATACCAACAGTTCGGGTAGTGAGGTTCCAAATCCCATCACCAAAACACCAATCAACAGAGGCGACATGCCCAGATTAAACGATAAGGAAGATGCTCCATCTACAAAGCGACCCGCACCCCAAACCAGAAAAATAGGTGCGAGCAGCGCAGGCAACAGATATGCCTCAAAAGGAATTGCTTCCACTTGGCTCTCTCACTGTCGTACGCAAACCGCGTGCAGCAATGACTGATATTTGTTATCCCTGCAGCAGGTCACTTTAAGGTAGTAGAGCATATTGCGCTCAACAGAACAGTAGCACCAGATATGCCTGTCAATGAATTTGAAGAGTCATCCA
>CAMYKE010000351.1:0-3009 GCA_947258895.1 uncultured Pseudomonadales bacterium
GGACACAGGGTAATGCTGCACGGCTGCATCCTGCATGACCGCATCCTGGTCGGCATGGGCGCGATCATAATGGATAACGCCGTAATTAATTCGGACATTATCCTCGGCGCCGGAGCGCTGGTGCCGCCCGGCAAGGAACTGGAAAGCGGTTATCTATATGTCGGCAGCCCGGTGCGGCAGGCGCGTAAACTGACCTCCGCCGAACGGGAATACCTGGTGGCCTCAGCACGCAACTACGTGGAAGACAAAAACCTGTTCATCGCCGAGGGTTACTCCCGGTAGGGCACCGGTACCAGTTCGCGACGCTTGTATAGTGGATGGCCCGGCGCACCCGATCCCAATACTTTCAGGCACCTCGGTTTGTCGATCATGGCCAGCACCTGCTCATCACGCGCCAGGAAGCGACCCATGTTGCCCCATACGCAAACCACGCAGGGGGCGGGGCCTCTGTTCCCGCCGGCAGCCGCAGAGTTCACCGCAAGAATCAGACGCCGCAACCATGCATCGTTGCGCGGCCCGATCGGCGCCGCAGCCCGGCGTAACTCGGCAGGACAAGTGGCGCAATAGGCAAACAGGTTGGCTACCGTCATGGCGCCATATCCCCAGCGTTGCGCGTAATTAACGCATACCCGGCACGTCGGGTCATCCACCTGGGCGTCTGCGGTAGACGGATTGAGGCCGACAAACAGTACCCCGGGTTTGCCCGCGTCCCAGCTACGGGACAGCAGATAGCGGTAGTTACCACACGTCGAAAATACCGCTTTGCGCCGCATTCGTGCGTTGCCGACCATTGAAATCATTGCTACATTTCCCCTACCCATCTATTTAAGCCTGATATGGATGCCCATCGCAATGCTTGCCAACGCACCTGAAAAAGCCAAAGTTCCGCTAACAGCTACAAATTTAACGCGACTTGGCGACTTTTTCGCCGAACATAAACGCGTTTTTGTATTAACCGGCGCAGGTATCAGTACCGCCTCCGGCATCCCCGACTATCGCGATCACAACGGCGAGTGGAAACGCAAAACCCCGATTCAGCATCAGGACTTTATCGATCAGGCCGCGGTGCGCAGGCGCTATTGGGCCCGCAGCCTGCTCGGCTGGAAGCACTTCGGTCAGGCGCAGCCCTGTAACGGTCACCGGGCGCTGGCGAGCCTGGAGGGCGCCGGACGCATTTCACTGATCGTAACCCAGAACGTAGACGGCCTGCACCAAAGCGCCGGGAGCCGAAAGGTTATCGATTTACATGGCCGCATCGACCGGCTGGTGTGTCTGGACTGTGGCGCCAGGAAGACCCGGGCCGCCTTCCAGCCGCAGCTGGAAGCTAACAATTCACGCTACGCCGCCCTTGCGGCACGGATGGCGCCGGACGGCGATGCCGATCTGGAGCAGGACAGTTTCGACGACTTCAACGTACCCGCCTGCCAGCGCTGCGGCGGTGTAGTTATGCCAGACGTGATTTTCTATGGCGGCAGCGTACCCAGGTCCCGGGTTGCCGACGCGTACGCCGGCCTGGAGGCGGCGGATGCGGTACTGGTGGCAGGCAGCTCGTTGATGGTGTATTCCGGCTACCGGTTCTGCAAGGCCGCCGCGGAGCGGGGCAAGCCTATCGCAGCAATCAACCTGGGCGTCACCCGCGCGGACGATTTGCTGGACTTCAAGGTCGAGATGCCCTGCTGCGATGCACTGCAGGCGCTAGTGCCGCTTCTCACCTGAAATTATTCCCCCTGCAACGTAACGACGATTCGGCGGCTACCACCGTGGGTACGGTGTTCGCCAAGATAAAGTCCCTGCCAGGTACCCAGCTGAAGCCTGCCATCGGTAATCGGGAGGGTAACGCTGCTACCAAGTAAAGCACTTTTGATATGTGCCGGCATGTCGTCCGGCCCTTCGAGGGTATGGCGAAAATAGGGGGCGTGCTCCGGTACCGTCGTATCGAGCCAAGACTCCAGGTCCGAGCGTACGTCAGGATCGGCGTTTTCATTGACCCCCAGCGACGCGGAGGTGTGGCGAATAAAGAAATGTGCGAGGCCCACCCGGTAACCGGCCAGCTCGGGCAGTTGGGCGAGCGCCTCGGCGGTAATCAAATGAATACCGCGGGGTTTCGGAGTGATGCTGATCGTTTTTTGCTTCCACATGGTGCCAATCCTGACAAACAAGGGCAGATGCCCGGGACAGCCAGTAGCGCTGCCACAGGACAATGATATAATGCCGCGCGGCCATTATCACCCGGCCAGTGCAGACGGGAAACAAGCATACCATTCCCAAATGGTTCGGCAGAACGCCCGCCGATTTCAGCACCGGGTCGAGCGGGGCCGCGTGACAGGCGGCTTCCAGCAGAGCCCGACCTGGCCCCATGACTGCCGCCGGCAAACGCGAATTAGGCCTATGAAACGAGTCAAGACCGGATTTCTGGAACGGCGCCTGGAACTCGCCAGGGCGGGTTTTATCAGTAGTGGCAACTACGCTGCGCAGTCCGCAGTTAATTTGTTGTTGCCAGCCGCGGAGCGAAAAACCCGCAACCGGGAATTGCTCGCCCGTCAGGCAGACTATTTCGTCGCTGAACTGGGCAAACTCAAGGGCAGCGTCGTCAAGATCGGCCAGATGATGGCTCTCTATGGCGAATATTTCCTGCCCCCGGAAATAACAGACGCATTACACAAACTGGAAGACAGCAGCGAGCCGCTGGCGTGGCCGACGGTCCGCGCCACGCTCGAAGCTGAGCTGGGCAGCGCGCGACTGGCCGAACTGGAACTGGATGAACAGCCACTGGCCGCCGCATCACTGAGCCAGGTCCACAGGGCGTACCGGCGCAGTGATGGCGAGGAACTGGTGTTGAAAATCCAGTACCCGGGCATCGCGGAGTCCATCGATTCAGACTTTAATGCCATCGTACAATTGTTGACCCTGTCGCGGCTGCTGGGCAACAAGAGCGGCGCGGAAACCTGGTTACGCGAGATTCGGCATATGCTCCATCTGGAGGTGGACTATCGCCACGAAGCCCACGGC
>CAMYKE010000351.1:3084-3787 GCA_947258895.1 uncultured Pseudomonadales bacterium
CACTTCAGCGGCAATGCCGTGCTTGCACTCAGCTGGGAACCAGGGTTGGCGCCCACTGATCCGCAGGTACAGTCACTCCCGCAGGCACAGCGCAATGACCTGGGCCAGGCAATGCTGGATTTGTTCCTCAACGAAGTATTCGCGTGGGGCAGGATGCAAACCGACCCCAACTTTGGTAACTACCGGATCCGCCCGGACGCAACCGGCGCAGCGGACCAGCTGGTTTTACTCGACTTTGGCGCCGTAAAAACGTTCGACCCGGCGTTTATGATGCCCTTCAAGGCGATGGTGAAAGCGGCATATGATGAAGACCCGGACAAATACCTGGATTACGCGGTACGCCTGGGATTTATGCGGAAGGACTTTCCCGAATCGGTAAAGCAGGAGTTTGCCGACATTTCAATGGCGATCATTGAGCCCCTCGCGAAACACCCCGAGCGCCTCCCCCCGGAAGTGGTAAATGCGGCCGGAGCGTATCACTGGAAAAATAGCCAGCTCCCCAGACGCATCGCCGGCCGCGCATCCCGGGCATCGCTGTCGCGCTACTTTGCGCTACCCCCACAGGAATTCATGTTTATCAACCGCAAGCTGATCGGCGTGTACACCTTTGTCATGCTACTCGACGGCCAGTTCAATGGCGGCGAACTGCTGCAACGCCATCTGGAGCCGGACGAATCAGGTGAGTTGGCCACGTAACTCATTA
>CAMYKE010000352.1 GCA_947258895.1 uncultured Pseudomonadales bacterium
TTGCTCAAGCAGGTTTCCGCGCCCAAAGGCATAGAATAGCAACAGCACGTGCAGGATGATGCCTACCAGGCCAAATAGCCAATCCTCGAGTGCCCAGACTACCGCGCCCGCTGCGGCGATTGGCAGCAACAGCGTCAGAAGCATGACGACACTGGGATATCCTACGAGACGCTTCTCCAGCCCCGCATGCAGGCTGGTGAACCACCGGTCGGCGGATTTATCGACGCGCAAGCCCCACAGTTTATAGCTTCCAAGCGTAATAAGCAGAACCAGAAATTTCATTGTTTTAAGCGTCCTTAAGTAACTTCAGGTACCTGTCCCAATCGAAAGCCGGACCGGGATCGGTCTTGCGCCCCGGTGCGATATCACTATGGCCAACGATACGTTGCGTGGTCAACTCCGGATAGGTATCCAGCAATGTCCCGGTCACCTCTGCCAGGCGCTCGTATTGTATGGCCTCATAGGGCTCATCGTCGACGCCTTCGAGTTCAATACCGATAGAGAAATCGTTACAGTTACCGACGCCCTCGAAGCAGGATTCACCCGCGTGCCAGGCGCGTTTATCAAAAGGAACGTACTGAATCACGCTGCCATCACGACGGATCAGCAAATGGGAAGATACCTGCAGCGCGCATATTTCGGCAAAGTAAGGATGCTGTTCAGGCTGCAACTGGTTGGTAAACAGCTCACTGATATGGGATCCGCCAAACTGCCCGGGCGGCAGGCTGATATTGTGAATTACGAGCAAACTGATGCTCAGGTTATCCGGCCGGTCGTTACAATTTGGCGAAGGGATGGCCTGCGCACTAGTTAGCCAGTGATGGCTGATGCGATGGTACACTCTCGAAATCCTGGCAAATTGGTCCGGGGCGGCCGGCTCGGTTACGGTAGCCGTCTACGCTGGGAACCTGCCGAAGTTAGTATGACAGGCTCCGGGCAAACCTTAACCCATCAGTCAGGTCGCATCAATTCTTCATCTCGCGGAGATGACCGATTACGTTTTCAAGGGCGCGATCGAAAAGCAATGCGTTATCCAGCACGGCCAGCGTGCCTTCGCGCAATTCGCTCGCTAACTGAGCCACGGTTTTTTCGGCGACTTTCATTCCGACCCGGTTCACAAAAACATACTTGCCCGTAGCGCGGATTACTGCTGCCAGCTTGGCTCGTGCTACCTTGGTTCCGTCGCCCCTGAATTCAACCCAGGCACCGGTGCTGATATTGGCTGCGATCCTGGCATGTTCATCATCCACGGGTAATTCCGCGTCCACTGGCTCCGGAAGATTCCATAACCCCGGTCATGGCCCCGGAAGCATCCGCACCGGCACTAGCTGCACCGGGTTCTTGCGGGGTATGCTCCGCTTCGGAGCGCAGGCAGTGCAGGTGAATGGCTTCCAGCTCCTTGAGTTGAGTGCGCATTTTGGTCTTGCTGTAGGAGACAGTGCCGAAGCCCACCCGCAGCCGCTGCAACAGCGACGGGATCATTTTTAACAGTTGCCCTCGCTCGCCGCCGCCGGGCTCGACCTGCACGCTCCAGATGAGATCCTCCGCAGTCTGAACAGCCTCTTCCCAGGCCGGTGTGTTCGTGCCATCCTTGACGTGCAGCAGGAACATGTAGTTGCTCCAGCAGTCACGCAGGATATCGACCACCACCCGCGGCAAGGTCTTGCCCACCGCCTTCTCATTGAGGGTGTAGCCGACTACCGCCCGCGCCTGCTGGGATTTCCCGAGGCCTTCCTCCGCATCCCGGGTACGCTGCTCGATCAGCGCCGCACGCCGGCTCTCGGTAGCAACGAAACTGGTAAATTCCTGCAGCAGTTCGTCAAAAATGCTGATGTCCGCGTCGAAATCGTTGAGTATCCGTTCCACTACCGAGGCGATTTTTTTATACAGGGGATCACGATCGGTCGCCTGGGTTTCATTCCATCCGATTGCGGCGGTGGCAAGCTCGTTGAGCAAGCGGCGTGCGGAATGGCCGCCACGGCTGAAGAAACTCTTGTCCAGCACCGCAACCTTGAGCATGGGAATCTGCAGGCGAGCGAGCAACGCCTTCATCGGTGTCGGCAACTGGTGATCATCCAGTATGAACTCGAATAGCATGGAAACCAGGTTAATAGCATCGTCGTCAACTCGACCGATAGCCTGCGGCTGTGGACTCTGGTTTACCAGGTTGAAGAGCGACTGGCGCACATCCAGTGGCTGCGCCGAAAAATCGGCCGTGTTAGGCGAGGGTTTGCTCTGCACCTGAATGGTTGAGAGCAAATGTAACAAGTCGCTGTGGGAAAGCGCCGGGCCGTTATCCACGACCGGTACGCTGGCGGCAGCCGGGGCAACCACGCGGTCTCTCGAGTCATCCAGCAATTCACGTAGGAAGCCGAAGACTTCCTCCTGCCGGACAGCGTCCCCGCTAGCGGGTGGCATATCGGGCGTAGCCGGCCCGCCGCCAGGCAACGGCGAGGGAGCCTGCGAGCGGCGCTTGTCGACGGTGTCGCTCGCCTTTAACGATGGCAGCACTCCCATATCCTTGAGAGATTTGTTTGCCGCGTCGTACAGCTTGTCGATTCCGGCCAGCACGTGACGCTCGAACAGTTTAAACACCACCAGCTTGGCACGAATATCAATTTCAAGCTCGTCACAGGCGCCCTGGAAGGCATGGCAGATCTTAAACGGACCGAGCAGATTGTTGACCTCATTAATGGGCTTTGAACTGACCAGATGTGCAATGCGGTTGACCAGCATTGTCAACGCTCGCTCATGATTAGTGCTGGCCCGGGTAACCATACCGCGAATCGCGACCGATTCTTCCAGGTCATCGTCCGGCACCAGCGACAGCGACGGGCTCTCGCTATTGCTGTCGAGCATATCAGTGGGTACTTTGTCCTCAGGAAGATAAAGGTTTCGAAACCCCTCGTGCAGTGTCCTCAGGAATTTTTTCTCTATGGCGGAGCGCTTGATCCGAACCTCGCGCATGGAGTCAAAATACACCGCCTGGCCGGCGTTGGTGGTTGCCTTGTCCGCCAGCTCAAACAACGCATCATCAGCAGAATTAAACATATCACCCAGCATCGAGCCAAGTTCAGCTCCGGCATACTCGCGCACCTTTTTCAGTGATTCTGGCAACAGATCGATGGAGGTCACGTTAGGAGCCACTGATTTAAATTCTTTTCCCATATGTCTACATCTCCGCAGGAACCCGTCCTGGCCTCCAAATGGGTTTATTTCTTCCCGCACCCGGTCAGCAGGGGATTAGTACTCCTCCTGTCAATGGAGTGGCCATCGACTGCGAGCCGCGCCTTGCCATGAGCGCTGACACAGCAATTGATTCCGTACTGATCAAGTAGACGGAGTACTAGGTTACTAGCTATCAAAATAGTATAGTCCAGATAACAAGATTTGCTTGTGCCAGGCTACTCAAGCGGGCCTGGCTCGAGCCCGTTCCTGAATTCGTACCAGACATGAGACAACCAGGTTCCTCACCCCCGGGCAAACATATAGGCAAAGGCATGTGGATCGCCGCCTGGCTAACAGGCCTGGTGATGCTGACCCTGGTGTTTGGTGAGCAGGAGCGCCGCTGGCTGAATCCCAATAGCACCCCGACTTCGCGAACCACTGACGGGGGCACCATCGAAGTGGTCCTGCAACGCAATCGCCAGGGCCACTACATCACCAGCGGCAAGATCAATGGCAAGCAGGCAGAGTTTTTGCTGGATACGGGCGCGACAGATGTGGCCCTGTCCGCCGCGCTGGCGAAGCGCTTCGACCTGCAAGCGGGTGCGCGCGGTATCGCTACCACCGCTAATGGCAACGTCACCGTATATGCAACCCGTATAGAGCGCCTTGAAATCGGCGACATTCAACTCGAGAATGTCCGCGCGAGTATTAACCCGGGCATGGGAGACTTCATTCTGCTGGGAATGAGTGCGCTACGCCAAATCGAGTTTTTACAGCGGGGTAACACGCTGACCCTGCGCCAACGACTGTAACAGGATCCCCCCATGATAGACCAACAGACCCTGCAGGCTGCAATCACCGCCAATGTGCACGC
>CAMYKE010000353.1 GCA_947258895.1 uncultured Pseudomonadales bacterium
TTAAAACCAACCCGGTCCCAGGCCTATCAGCACGACCGCTACTCCCGACTGTTTTAGCTTCCCGACCAGCTTTTCTTCCTCGTCGTTCACGATGATTTCCAGCTGGTCCTGGGTATAATCGCCGATCTCACGCCCGGCGAGCGCGATGCGGACCTTGGCATTTTTGATCGCCTTTTCTCGTAGCCTGAACCGGGAGGCCTCTATCAGCTGAGTTTTCTTACTGCCCAAATAACCCACGACTGTAATCCCCGTTTTATGGGGGCCAACAAGGCCGCCCCCCTGACAGCACATCAGGAGTTTTTGCTAGCACGCCGTACATAACAGATATTCTAATGGGCTGGCCTGGATTGGGGAAGCAGGCGCCGGGACGGCGCCAGCGCTGCGATTACGAAGGGCATGAATGCGGGGTACCCTGCGACGATCAAAGGTAGCGATATTCAGGTTTCCTTGGTTCCGCTCGGGTACCAATCAACCCGGATCTCGCGCACGGTACTTTTGCGGCTCGCTTCCCGCGACCTGTCGGACACGCCGCCTGGAACAATTTTCGCCGCAGAAAATAATTCGAGTATTGCTGATCCGGTAGAAATGATGCTTAATAAACGCCCCATCCAGCCAAACGCTATCCCAGACTCGACAGTGTCTTTGCATAACACGACAACCTCGCAGTATTCTGCTCGATCCGGAATCAGGATCTTGCTGGTGCTTTTCTGCCTGGTGATGCTGCTGATTGTTTCCTCGGTGCACGGGTTTCACGCTGAAGAAACTGCCGCCTTTCACTGTGACACCTGCCTGGTGTTAGGGTCGGCAGATCTTGGCGTTGAATCTGACAAAGCGCTGGTCACGCTAGCGTGTATTCAGCAAGCCATTGACCTGGTCGATTATCGCCGGCTGGCTCTCAGCCTGCTGTCACCCTGTTCCCGTGGACCTCCTGCACTCCTGATTTAGTTCGACACAATACCCAACTTTGAATCGCCGGTCGGCTCGCGCTGTGCCGGCCTGGTATTTCAGGAGTACCAATGAATATTTTCCCAATACGGGCAATCATGCCCATGCTTTGTTCAATATCAATTCTTGTTTCACCAACCTTTGCAGCGAATGAGAATTCACAGGGAGGCACTACTACAAAATCGGATCTGGAGGAAGTTCGCGTCCTGGGTCATCCGCTTTCCGCAGAGGGTTTATCACAGGCCAGCGCAGTATTAAGCGGTGCAGAGCTGGACCGCAAACTGCAGGGGTCCATTGGCGCGACGGTCGCTTATGAGCCAGGCATTCATTCCGCGTCATTCGGGGAAGCCGTTGGGCGCCCGGTTATCCATGGTCAATCCGGCGCTCGAGTACGGGTGATGGAGGATCGCATCGATACGCTGGACGTTTCCGTTACCAGCGGCGACCACGCCACCTCTATTGAACCCTTTATTGCGGATCGGGTAGAGGTACTCAAAGGCGCCAGCACCCTGCTCTACGGGTCCGGTGCGATAGGCGGCGTGGTGGATGTGCACACCGGCCGGATACCTCACCTAATGCCCAAAAAGTCATTTACCGGCCGCGCTGAGATTCGTTATTCGGACAATGCCGATAAGCGGGTAGGCGCCCTCCGCCTGGACGGCGGCGTCGAAAACATTGCCTGGCACGTCGACGGCTTTGCACGGGACGCCGATCCCTATGACATTCCCGGATTTGTAGAGTCCGATCGTCTCAGGGCGATGGAAGCGCAGAACGCCATCCACCAGGAAGAGGAAGAAGCCAGAGATGTGCTACCCGGAAGCGAATTACATCTGGAGGGTGGCGCGCTGGGCGCATCCATGATTCGTGAGTCTGGATTTTTCGGCGTATCCGTTAGCCTGCTAAATGCCAACTATGGTCTGCCGGGGGGACACGAACATGAAGAGGACGGAACGCCGGGTTCTGAACCGCTTGCGGGTACGCCCAGCCTGGACATGGAACAGATTCGGTTTGATGCGGAAGCAGGACTCGACGAACCGCTACCCGGTTTCAGGTCGGCCAATTTCCGCCTGGGCATCAACGATTATCAACACAGGGAACTGGAACCCGGTGGTGAAACGGGGACCACGTTCGACAATCAAGCCTGGGAGGCTCGTACCGAATTGGTGCACAATAGCATCCGCGGTTGGGAAGGCGCGCTGGGCCTGCAGGTCAGCGCTCGCGAGTTTAGCGCGATTGGCGAAGAGGCATTCATTGCACCGGTAGATACCCGTAGCATCGGCGTTTTCTGGGTGGGTGAGAGAAATGTTGATTTGCTGTCTCTGGAAATTGGCGCTCGCGCTGAAACGCTGGAACACAAGCCAACCGGTGCAAATCTTGCTGACAAATCTTTCGCCACCTATAGCCTGTCCGCCGGACTGGTAATTCCCCTCTTCAAGGGCAGTCTGCTGCGCCTGCACAGCGACTATTCATCCCGCGCTCCCGTCGCCGAGGAACTTTACTCCGACGGCGCTCACCTGACGACACAATCCTACGAACGCGGCAACGCAGCGCTGCAAGAGGAAACTGCAACCAATCTGGCCGCTACCCTCAGTTACCAAAGTGATGCCTTTTCAGCGTCCGCAACCCTGTATCACATCGGTTTCAGCGATTACATCTACCAGATTGATACGGGGCAGGAGGAAGATGGCCTGCCCTTGCGCCAATATGCCCAGGCCGATGCTGAATTCACTGGTTTCGAGGCCGAAGCCAAGCTTCACTTGCTGGAATGGAATACCGGTAACCTGCATCTCAGTGCAATGTTCGATACGTTGGTAGCTGAACTGGATATCAGCGGAAACAACAACCCGCCCCGGCTGCCACCGGCGCGAGTCGGTGGCGGCATTGGCGGCTCTGCGGGAGTCATTGATTTTAGCCTGGATTATCTGCGCGTCGCGGCGCAACGGGATAATGCCGCATTTGAACTCCCGACCGATGCCTATGACGATGTACGCGCCTACCTCGGCACCCGATTAGATTGGCAGGAAACTGAATTATGCCTGTTTTTGCAGGGTAGAAACCTGTTTGCACCCGCTCCGGGGCGCACTATCGAGGTGGGTATGCGAATAACGTTTTGATACCCGGGATCCGCGGCGCCATGACACCAATGGCCGCCGCTGGACCTGTGGATCCACGTAGCAGAACCCACAGGGGGCAACGATTTTCCCGGTCGTAGTTGGATTGCGCCGCGCTCTGCTGCAGGGTGCGCGCGGCAACCCGCCCGGCAAAGTTGCGCAGGTGCCGGCGAGCGCGAGACCAGTGGTAGCGTCGACGGTGGATCATACCAAGGTCGCATTGCGTTTTATGGCCATGTCGCTAGGATTACCGTGCGCTGACGGTAACTCCTTTCCTCTTACAGAGAAAACTATGATGAATACCTGTCCGCTACGTTGCTTGCTTATCACCTCGCTATCTCTGTTCCTCACCGCGCCGGGATTTGCCGGTCAATGGTCCATGAACCAGTCCGTGCACGGTACCAGCGTCGACATCTACGTTCCGGACACGCTTTCCCCAATCGGCAATAATCAGCGAGCGCTGTTGATAGTACTGCATGGTTGCGGCCAGTCTCCGGGTGCCTACAGCGCAAACGCCAATCTGGACCAGGCCGCCGAGCGCTGGGGCATGGTGGTTGCCGTTCCCGAGGGAAACAACCTCAACAGTCTGGCATGCTGGCAGTACTGGAGCGATTCCGGCCAGCCCTACTCGCGCAACACCGGGGACTACCGGCTGGTGCTGGACGTCACCAGGAGACTGCGCGACCACCCAGACTATCAGGTCGATCCGGCACAGGTGTATATCGCGGGTCTGTCAGCGGGAGCGGCATTCGCCAACACCCTGGGTTGCCTGGCGCCGGATGTATACAGCGGCATGGGCATCGTCGCCGGCCCCAGCATTGGCACCAGTTCCAACGGCGCCATAGGCGGTTTTGAGGCCGCGCCTGTCGCCAGCCGCTGTATCAACTATGCCGCCAATTATGCAACTGAATTTGCTACCCAGATCGCCGCTTTTACCCAGGGACAGGCGGACTATACGGTCAGTCAAAATTACCTGCGTCAAAACGCCGAGGGATTG
>CAMYKE010000354.1 GCA_947258895.1 uncultured Pseudomonadales bacterium
GCGGCTATAGCGACGGCTATCCCCTTCGTCGGAAAATCCCGTACACCGCACAATCTCTCGGCGATAATTCCAAAAATCGGTGAGATATGGCGGCTAGAGCCAGTTTTGCCTGCGTCCCGCGTGACCTGAATCAATCTTTTTCGGGAGAGTTTCGAGTCAAGCATTTCGATACTATTTCTGTAGAAAACCCCGTATAATGCGCTGCCAAAATTTGGCCCCGGTCAACACTGAAATTTTTACCCTACAAACTGTCAGGAGATCCGTAGTTCATGTCCGTTGAGCGTACTTTATCCATCATCAAGCCCGATGCCGTTGCCAAGAATGTCATTGGCGAAATCTATAGCCGTTTTGAACAAGCCGGACTGAAAATTGTAGCCGCGAAAATGCTGCATTTGGACGATGAGAGTGCGGGTGGTTTCTACGCAGAGCACAAGGGTCGACCCTTTTACACCGACCTGGTCGGGTTTATGACGTCCGGCCCCGTCGTCATCCAGGTTTTGGAGGGTGAAAATGCCGTACTGTTGAATCGCGAACTGATGGGTGCGACTAATCCGCAGGAAGCGGCGCCCGGAACTATTCGCGCGGATTTCGCATCCACGATTGATGCGAATGCGGTGCATGGCTCTGACTCCCCGGAATCCGCGGCCCGTGAAATCAGTTACTTTTTTCCTGACAGCGAAATCTGCCCGCGCTAGCGATACCGGTAGCGCGTCAATGTAGCGGCGCTGTATTGCGGGTCGCACTCGTGAGCAGAAGGATGAGATTGAATGGTAGTTGCTGACGTAGCGAAGACAAATTCGCTGGGCCTGTCCAGCCAATGCGGCTTCGTCGTATTGGGGAAGGCCCTCGTGATCAGAAGGACGAGCTCGCATGGCAGGTGACACGGCGAAAATAAATTTGCTGGGCTTGTCCAGCCAATCCGGCCAGAGCGGCTGATGTGATTGGCATGCGGGCTGAGGAAGACGAGAAACTGATTGTGAATACTGACGTAGCGAAGACAAATTTGCTGGGCCTGTCCAGCCAATTCGGCCAGAGCGGCTGATGTGATTGGCATGCGAGCTTAGGAAGATGAGAAACTGGTTGTGAGTACCGAGGTAGCGAAAATAAATTTGCTGGGGTTGCCAATGGAGAAGTTGGAAGACTTTTTCCAGGAGATTGGCGAGCCGCGCTTTCGTGCGCAGCAGGTGAGCAAATGGATTCACCATCATGGCATCGATAACTTCGATGAGATGAGCAATATTGGCAAGGCTCTGCGCGCACGGCTCGCCGAGGTTGCGGAAATCCGCCCGCCTCAGGTGGTGTTCGAGGGCATCTCCGAAGATGGCACTCGCAAATGGGTGATCAGGGTTGATGGCGGCAGCAGCGTTGAAACCGTACTCATCCCCGATGGTAACCGTACCACATTGTGTGTCTCGTCCCAGGTAGGTTGTTCGCTGGATTGCAGCTTCTGCTCGACAGGCAAACAGGGCTTTAACCGCAACCTGAGCGCCGCTGAAATCATCGGCCAGGTGTGGATCGCCAGTAAGGCGCTGGTAACTGCCCAGGGCGGCGGCAAGAACGCCAGTCATGATAAAGCGATCAGTAATGTCGTCATGATGGGAATGGGTGAACCGTTGTTGAACTTTGAAAATGTAGTCGACGCGATGAATATCATGATGGCTGACTTTGGTTACGGCATTTCCAAGCGACGTGTGACCCTGAGCACCGCTGGAGTGGTACCAAAGATCGACCAGCTGCGTAGCGTCACCGATGTCGCGCTGGCGATTTCGCTGCATGCCCCTACTGATGAATTGCGCAATACACTGGTACCGGTAAACCGGAAATACCCGATCAGTGAGCTGCTCGCCGCTTGCCAGCGCTACCTGGTGGGGTTGGGCGAGCGACGCAAGATCACGGTCGAATATACCCTTATCGACGGCGTTAATGACCGGCCGGAGCAGGCCAGTCAACTCGCGCGCTTGCTGCGTGACTTGCCTTGCAAGATCAACCTGATCCCGTTCAACCCGTTTCCGCTGAGCGACTACCGTCGTTCACCGCGCAAGACGGTGCTGGCGTTCCAGGCAATTTTGATTAACGCCGGGTATACCGCTACGATACGCAGCACCCGCGGTGAGGACATTGACGCCGCCTGTGGCCAGCTCGTTGGTCAGGTTGAGGACAAAACCCGCCGAAGCGACCGCTATATCGCGGCCGTTTCCCTCTAATCGTAATCTGGCGCGTATAGTGGTTATGGCAATTTACAGCAGGTACATCGGGAATGGGCGTGACAGTGCGAAAAGCCTGGCAGTGGTTGGGCTGGCATTGGGATTGCTCTGCGCCTGCGTGACTGAAGGGCCTGCAGGGCGGTTTGGTAATACCGATATCGCCAAGGCGGTCGAACAATACACGGCGCTTGGCCTGGGCTATATTCAGCAGGGTGACACCGTGCAGGCCAAGAAACCATTGAAACGAGCACTCGAGCTGGCACCCCGGGATCCCGGTGTGCACAACGCGTTTGCCCTGTTATTCCAGGCGGAAAAGGAGCCGGACCTGGCGGATGAGTATTACCAGAAGGCCCTCCAGTATGGCCCGGCAGAAACCCGAATTCGTAATAATTATGCAGCATTTTTGTTCTCGCAACGGCGCTACGAAGATGCTTGCCAGCAACTGGAGCGGGCTGGCGAGGACGAGCTGTATGAGAAGCGCGCAGCGGTGTTTGAAAACCTCGGATTATGTTACCTGAAGCTCGATAAGCCGATTGCTGCGCTTGCTTCTTTTCAGCGCGCCATTGCGATCAATGATGTGCAGGCCCGGGCGTTACTCGAAGCGGCGGTATTGAGCTTCGCAGGGGGCGATGTGAAGAGTAGCACGAGATTCCACAATCGTTACCAACGGCTGGTGCGGTTTCGGATGGCGCCGAATACAGCGAGGAACCTGTGGCTGGGCGTTCAGCTCGCGCGGCTCAAAGGTGATAAGAACAAGGAAGCGAGTTACGCGTTACAGTTACGAAATATG
>CAMYKE010000355.1 GCA_947258895.1 uncultured Pseudomonadales bacterium
GAGCACCAGACCCGGCTCTACCCAGATGGATCTCGACTCGGAATCAAAATCACCCACCTGGTTATAGTATTTACTGTTATCTATGACCAGCGCGGTACCTACTGTCTGTCCGATCTGTGAAGTGCCGCCGCCGCGCGGCAATACCGGTATGCCTTCATCGGCGGCAATCTGAATCGCGCACTGGATATCCTGTTGGTGGCGCGGTACCACGACGCCAATCGGTTCAATCTGGTAAATCGAGGCATCGGTGCTGTAGCGACCACGACTGAAAGCGTCGAACAGGACTTCCCCTTCGAGCTCGCTCCGTAACCTGCGAGCCAGGGCGCTGTCACCAATGCGCGCAGTCGCCGCTGCAGAGGTTGATTCAAAGTCCGGGGTTGAAGCCAAGGGAAATGCTCTTTATAAGGCTCGTTAAAAAAACGAACTATAAGAGAAAAACGCCTGTCAGTAACGCTTAAATTTAAGCGCCCGGCAGTCACCATAGAAAACAGGCAATCCGTCCCGGTTGCGGTTAAAGCCGTACTTGCACTAGTCACCCGGGTCAGGCAGGATTTCGGGCCAGAGAAAAATATCTTTTCGAGGAAACCAATATGTCAATTCCCGCAGGGCGTCATTTTCTGCAAATTCCAGGGCCGAGCAATGTTCCCGATCGAGTTTTGCGTGCAATGGACATGCCGACCATGGATCACCGTGGTCCCGAGTTCGCGCAACTGACTCAAAATGTCTTAAGCGGTATGAAGCAGGTTTTCAAAACTGCGGCTGACGTGGTCATATTTCCCGCTTCGGGGACCGGTGCCTGGGAGTCGGCACTGGTCAACACCCTGTCGCCGGGGGATAAGGTTTTGA
Organism: uncultured Pseudomonadales bacterium; assembly: GCA_947258895.1. The sequence goes on from CAMYKE010000355.1 coordinate 847, forward strand.
TGTTTGAGACTGGACACTTTGCCACACTGTGGCAGGGCATCGCGAAGGATCTGGGCCTGGAAGTCGATTTTGTCGAGGGTGACTGGCGCCACGGGGTCGACCCGGGTGTGGTTGAAGCAAGATTGAGCGCAGACAAGAAACACGAAATCAGGGCCGTGATGGTGGTGCACAACGAAACCTCCACTGGCGTCACCAGCCGTATTGCCGAAATCAGAAAAGCCATCGATAGCAGCGGGCACCCGACCCTGTTCATGGTCGACACGATCTCTTCACTGGGTTCGATCGATTACCGCCATGACGAGTGGGGTGTCGATGTCACCGTCGGTGGCTCGCAGAAAGGCCTCATGTTACCACCCGGCCTCAGTTTCAATGCAATCAGTGCAAAAGCGCTTGAAGCCAGTAAAACCGCGGCATTGCCGTCCTCCTACTGGAACTGGCAACCGATGATCAAAGCGAATGCGACCGGCTACTTCCCCTATACGCCGGCAACCAATCTGCTCTATGCGCTGCGCGAGTCACTCAAAATGCTGCTCGACGAACAGGGCCTTGACAATGTATTCGCGCGCCACCAGCGCCATGCCGAGGCGACCCGACGCGCGGTACGCGCCTGGGGACTGGAAGTTCTTTGTCTCAATCCCGATGAATACAGCGGCTCGTTGACCGCGATCCTGCTGCCCGAGGGACAGGACGCCGACCATTTGCGCCAGCTCATCCTGGAGCGCTATAACATGTCACTCGGTACCGGTCTCGGCAAGGTTCAGGGACGGGTATTTCGCATCGGCCACCTGGGGGATTTCAATGATTTAATGCTGGCGGGTACCTTGAGCGGCGTTGAAATGGGCCTCATTGCCGCCCAAATACCCTTTAACAAGGGGGGCATCAATGCCGCACTTGACTATTTGGCGGATAATCTCTAATTTGGGTCGGTTTCAAGCAATTCATCTAGCCGCTTAATTCCGGCTAAGGAACCCGTAGAATAGCAAAGCAAATAACCATAAAAGCAAACAAAATAACGACACCAGAGAGAGGAACACAATCATGAAAATGCTAAAAATTATCATTCCTGCAGTGATCCTGAGCGTACTAACCACGACATCAGTATTCGCTGCTCCCCTTGAACTCAAATTCGGTCACGTCGGTAAACCCGGATCGCTGTTCGAGGCGTCCGCTAACGAATTCGCGATGCGCGCCAATGCCAAACTGGGTGACAAGGCGAAAGTCGTCGTCTTTGGCTCGAGTCAACTGGGCAAGGACAAGGAGTTATTGAAAAAACTCAAGCTCGGCACCATTAATTTCGCGCTGCCATCCTCGGTGATGGCCTCGGTGGCGGATGAATTCGGGCTGTTCGACATGCCTTACCTGGTCAAGGACCGGGACCATATGGCGCGTATCGAGAAAGAGATCGTGTGGCCAACGCTGGAGCCGGTTCTGCATAAGAAGGGCTACAAAGTACTGGCAATCTGGGAGAACGGCTTCCGCAATATCACCAACAACAAGCGCCCCATCAACAAGCCGGAAGACTTGCAGGACCTGAAACTGCGGACACCAAAGTCGGTTTGGCGGGTGAAGATGTTCAAGGCCTATGGTGCCAATCCGACACCGTTATCCTTCTCGGAAGTATTCGTCGCGCTACAAACGGGTACCTTCGATGGTCAGGAGAATCCTTTGGCGCAGATCGCCAGCGGTAAGTTTCAGGAGGTGCAAAAGTATCTCTCCATGACCGGTCATGTCTACACCCCGGCCTATGTGACGGTCAGCACCGAGTACTGGAGCAAGCTGCCCGCGGACGTGCAGCAAATTCTCGAGACCACGGCGAAGGAAACCCAGGAATACGTCTATAAAACTGCGGCCAAAATGGAAGTCGACCTACTAGCCCAGCTTAAGGCGGGTGGGATCAAGGTCAACAATGCAGACAAAAATGCGTTCATCAAGGCCAGCGCTCCGATCTACGAGGAATTCGGTTCCAGCGTGCCTAACGGCAAGATGCTGATCGACAAGGCCCTGGGTCTTGCGAAATAAGGTATCCAGAACCTGCCCCGCGCTCGCGGGGCAGGTTATTTTTTGTCAATAAAAAACTCTGCTTCGAAAGGCGCTTGAGTGAATAGATTCGACGCAGCGCGTTCCGTATTCGAACGCCTGTTAGAG
>CAMYKE010000356.1 GCA_947258895.1 uncultured Pseudomonadales bacterium
TTCGGCGATCCACTGCCCAGAAACCTTGTCAGTACAGTGCGAATTGCCTATTTGGTTTCTCGCCGGATCTTGCACGCTGTACGGAATTTTTCTCCTGCGCCTATAGCGACGGCTATCCCCTTGGTCGGAAAATCCCGTACACCGCACAATCTCTCGGCGATAATTCCAAAAATCGGTGAGATATGGCGGCTAGTGCAGCGCCGCTCTCTGGTCCACATCCCTGATAATTGCATCGATGAAGTTCGCATTGGTGAAGCGGTCGATCGGATCGGGAGCATATTCGACCACGACGGTTTCATACAGGCGAGTCCATTTGTCGACTCTGCGAATCTGATCTTCCTCGATCGCGTTGCGCAGATCCTCTGCCAGATCCAGCGGCCACAGCCCGTACTCCGGATGCGCGCGCGCCCCGCACTTTACGTATGCCATGTCGGCGTCGTGGGCGACGATCTCTTCCAGCAGGTGGTCGGCAAGGTTGACCGGTACAAATGGGGAATCCGCGGCAAAGGTTGCGATCCACTCACAGTCCTTGATGTTTTGTCGAGCCCACTCCATGCCGGTCAGGATGCCGTTCAGTACCCCCGGATTTTCGTCGACAGCATCGGGCACAACGGGTAACCCCATGCCATCAAACCGGGTGGGATCGCCATTGGCATTGAGAATAAGGCAGGAGACCTGGGAGGCCGTGCGTTCGATGATGTGCTCAAGCACTGTTTTGCCCATAAGCTTTTTCAAGCATTTATCGGCACAGCAGATTTTCCGGTTTGGCGTGTTGGCCAGGATTACACCAACGATTGGTATATTTGATTTCGTATTCATCAGCGTTCCTCCTCACTGATCAACCGTGAATTAATATAACCTTTTAATCTTCCAGCCCAGGCTTTATTGTCAAAATGTTTTTCAGTAGCCTGCGACTTAATTCTACACCTAAATCGGAGATAATTAACAAATTTTGTTAGCGGCTAGATTTTGCCCGTCCAGACGCGTTACCGCAGGCGTGCAGAAACGCGCGAACCCTGCGTCTGGCCATAGTGTAGCGGTAATAAGTTGAGGAAATATGAACCCCAGAACCGGTCGGAGCTGTTGACCAGATTATCGCACAAAATCGCAACGCGCTTCGCTGTGGGCTGGTGGGTGTGCCTGGTGCTCACGTGCGACTCGGCTATCGCCGGCGTCCACGCAATCGATGACCCTGGCAACCGGGTGGAACTGAGTGCGCCTGCCGAACGAATCATCAGTCTGGCGCCGCATGCCACCGAGCTCCTGTACAGCGCCGGCGCAGGTAACAGGATTGTGGGCACCGTTGCTCACAGCGATTATCCGGCAGAGGCGCGGGCGTTGCCACGCGTGGGTGACGCTGCGAACCTGGACTTTGAGCAAATCCTGCGACTGGCTCCGGACCTTATCGTGGCCTGGGAATCGGGCTTGCCGGCCAGGCAGCTAGCCAGGCTACGTGCTTTGGATATCCCGGTATTTTTGTCGGAGCCCGATACCCTCGATGCTATCGCGACCAGTATTGAAAGCCTGGGCGAGCTAGCTGGAACTCGTGCCCTGGCGAACGCCGGCGCCGCTGCATTCCGCGCAGAGCTGGCGCGTTTGCGCCAACTGTACGCGGGGAGTCGAGTGAGCAGGGTGTTCTACCAGATCTGGGCGCAACCGTTGATGACCATCAATGGCGATCACCTGATCAGCGAGATTATTGCCCTGTGTGGCGGACACAATGTGTTCGCGAACCTGCAGCCGCTGGTGCCGCGGGTCAGCCACGAGGCAGTGCTAAAAGCGAATCCCGAGGTGATCCTGATCAGCTCCCCGGTTGATCGAGCCCACACGACGGGCGGCGAGTGGTCCCGCTGGCAGTCCTTGGCCGCGGTGCGCGATCAACGCGTACATCATGTGCCGTGGTCGGAAATTTCCCGGCCCACGGTCCGCATGCTGATCGCGATCGAGCATGTTTGCAGGGCCCTGCGTTGAATTCACAACCGGTGTTGTTTGCCGGGTGACGTACTATTGCGGATAAAAATAGTCGCCGGCGCTGGTTGTTATTCGGGACAGCGGCCAGCCGTAAGCCTGTTGCAGGACAGGCGTGGTAAGCATGTCCCCGGCCGGACCGGCTTGCGGTTCCCTGCCAGGGGCCAGCACCAGGATATGGGTGCAGAAGCGTACAGCAAGATTGATGTCGTGCAGCGCCATCACGACCGCCCCGCGCTGTTCATTCGCCCGCTGCACCAACAAGCTCAGGAGCTTGATCTGGTGGTTCAAATCGAGGTGATTGGTTGGCTCGTCGAGGAGCATCAGGCGCGGGTTCTGGGTCAGCAGGGTAGCTATTTTGAGGCGTTGCATTTCGCCCCCGGACAGGGTGTCGATTGCCCGCTCGCTCAAACCGGATAAGTCTGTGTCCCGCAACGCCTGTCTGGCGGTGGCGATATCCTGCTCCGATTCCCACTGCCACGCCTTGAGGAACGGATGCCTGCCCGCCAGGGCCGACTCCAGGACCGTGGCCGGAAACAATTCTTCTTGCTGCTGGAACAGTAGTCCTATGCTACGGGCGACCTTACCCCGGGCAAGGGAGTCGAGATCTTCCCCTAACAGCTTGATGGTGCCGCCAGTCGGTGGCCGCAAGCCTGCCAGGGTGTGCAGCAACGTGGTTTTTCCGCTGCCATTGCAGCCGAGTACTCCCCAGATTTGGTTGGCTGAGAACGCAATTGAGGTTGTGCTGCAGATCTGCAGGTCGCCGATTGCCACCGCTAACCGGTTTGCCTCGAGCAAAATCATGGTCGGATAATCGGGTTCACGTCAGGTGGGTCGGGCGCCACGGTGCAGTATGAGCAGGAACATAGGAACCCCGATAAACGCGGTGATAATGCCCGTGGGCAGTTGTTGGGGACTGATCACGGTGCGCGCGATGGTGTCCGCCATTACCAGCAAGCAGCCGCCAGCCAGCATCGCGGCGGGTAACACTAGACGGTGGTCACT
>CAMYKE010000357.1 GCA_947258895.1 uncultured Pseudomonadales bacterium
TATCAAGCGTCAGTTTGACATTCTCGCTTAGCGAGAAACCGAAGCCCATATCCAACTGGCCGTACGAGTCGAAGTGCTCGGGAATACCGTCGAGTCCGGATCGTTTAACAAGAAACTCGTCCCGCCAATTCCAGGAAATGCGCGCCTGGAACCGCTCGTCTTCATAGAAACCAATCAGGTTGTAGGCGTGAGGCGTGAACCCTTCCACGCCAGAGCTTGGCGCTTGCACCAGGGGAATATTTTCCGAGCCGGCGGCAGCCTCTTCGTCCTCGCTCGTTACGAAGGTATAGTTCGCCTGCACACCGGTGCGGCTGAGGAAGCCCGGCAAGAAGTCAAAGTAGACCAGCCCCGCCAACTCATAACCTTGAACCGAGCCGCCTTGCCGATTTCGAGAGGTCGTGTCTCGAAGAATGATGGGGCCGAAGGTCGGGTGACTAAAGCCGGAAGGTACTAGCTCGGTTGTCTCGGATATAAAGGTATCAATGTCCTTGTAAAACAGGGAGATCGAAAACGCATTGCCATTGTCGGCGTAATATTCAAGTGAACCGTCGTATTGCCACGCCTCGAAAGGTTCGAGTAACGGGTTATTCGCAGTCCTGGTTGAAAGTCCAAACAAACCGGTAAAATTCTGAGAGGGAGTGATAGCCCCCATATTCGGGCGTGTTATTACTTTCGCAACCGCAAGCCGAACATCCAACCCGTCGCCGACGGTCAGCTTGAAATTGCCGCTTGGTAGAAGGTTTGAATAAGAATTGTCTACGGTAAATATCTGCCTTTCGGTGGTGATGTAATTGAGTCCCGATGTGGTCCCATCGGGATCTTCTGCCACTATGTCGATTAACTCGACAGATGGACCAGATGCGGTTGTATCCGTTTCCATATAGCGCAGGCCAAGATTAGCCGACCAGGGCATGGACTGGAATTCGCCGTTGAAGTCGGCCCGAATGTAGGCACCATAGACCGTCTCCTCTACACCTCTCGCGAGATCTGGACGCGCCTGGGTTGTACACACATCATTATTGCCCGAGCCCTCACGAATAGCCGCACAGTAGCCGGCCATATCCACCAGCAGGAATTGGCGAGGGAAGTCGGCGCTGGCATCGCTCAGCAGATCCGACTCATTAACCGGTGTGAAGATTTCGGCGGGGAGTTGGAAAAACCGACCGGCCATATTAGCTCGCGGACCGTTCGGCACATTAATGGCTTCCCAGGGCGATTGCACACCATCCGTGGGATCGAAGGGAGCGATAAAGTTGTCATCGCGAAACGGGAGTCCAGCAGAATCATAACCGGGATCAAAGGGTCCATCCGGATTTACGGGTCGGTATATTCCCGAGTTAAAGGGTAGGGCGTTTTTTTCACGGTCGGAGTAAAACGCGCCGACCTTAATGTTGCTGAGCGCGCCAGCGTCGAGCTCCCACGCCCCGTCAATTCGCGACTCAAATACTTCATCTTCCAGCTCCATCGCCGGCGTGATGGCGACATGCGCTCTTGCGTTCGCCGGATCACCCAGATCGAGCGATGTGGACCAGGAGGGCACATCCCCATTGGCCCAGGTAATCACATTCGTATGAAAGTCAGGATTTGCTTCGCCGGCCGCTGGATCGTCAAGCGTTCCTGGAGGCAACGGGTTATTCCAGGGATTATTATCTTTTACGGCCGGCTGAAGCCGAACACCGGCGTCCGTGGCCTCTGCACGGGACCACGAAACATCAGCTGACAGCGATGCGCCGTTGTCGAAGTTTAAGAAACCGTTCCACCCCACAGCGGTCGTTTCGGTGTCACCGCCTCGCTCCTCGAAACGATAATCAACTGGCCCGAATGTCTTGGTAAAGGATGTGGCGGTTCCATTCTCATTGATCACCACATCGGCAAAGTTGGGGAACTGCATGGGGGCATTTATCCCCTGAGTCACGCTCTCTCGTGTAAAGTCGACATAGAGAGCATCGAACGTCATGCCCACGTTTTCGTTCGGTTCGTACTGGAAGGTGCCACTAAGGCTAAGCCGCTGGCGATCATCTTCAGTGAAACTTTGGCCCATTTCCTGTGGAAACCGAAACTCAACCGTTTCACCCGTGTCCACCGTCTCACCATTGAAGTACTGCCAGGCGCCGCCACGAGACTCCTCGACCCTGGTCTTACGATCCTCATAGGAAATTGCCAACAGTGCGCCGATTGTGTCATCGGCGAAGGTATTGCTGACCAATCCGGAGATGCGCGGCCCCCAAAACTCGCCAAGATCCTGATATCGACCCTGTATTGAGCCGGCGAGCTGAAACCCCGGTTTATCCAGTGGACGGGCTGTGCGCATATTGACACTGGCCCCCAGGCTGCCCTCCCACAGGTCCGACGTCGGGCTCTTGGCGATGTCGGCGCCAGTCAGTACCTCGGCGGCCAGGACTTGAAAATCGAAGGCACGATCCAATCCGATATTGGCGAAACGAAAGTCGAACGTACTGTCTGAGCTAATCGTAGCAATTGTGCGATTGTTCAACCGAACAGTATTAAACTCAGGTCCAAAGCCACGAACGGTGATTTTGGAGCCTTCTCCCGCTTGTCGGTCGATAAAAACACCAGACACCCGTTGTAGCGATTCTGCGATATTTTGATCAGGAAACTTACCCAGATCCTCGGCGGTTATAGAGTCTACGACGCTAGCGGCGTCACGCTTCCTGACTAATGCCTGCTCGAGCGACGACCGGATACCAAGCACTTCAACTTCTTCGGTGACACTTTGCGCGACTGCGGACCCCGCTATTCCGCTCAGTGTCGCCAACACCGTCGTCCAAAAAGCTGTATTGAATGCAATTTTCATTTTGTGCCCCCGTTAAAAGTTAACTGATCGCCCAGTGACCCGGAATTCAGCTGCTTAAAGAATTCATCAAAAATGCAACGTGTATAATATAAAAACTACTGCATGTGATAGAAAATGATATAATATGAATTATTAATGACGACAGCCCTTTGGGCATA
>CAMYKE010000358.1 GCA_947258895.1 uncultured Pseudomonadales bacterium
GGCGACGTTTTACGCGGCGTAAAAATCGTCGCCTTCGACAAATCTCCAGCGGAGCGTGGCCGCGAGCGCTCGTGCCAGGGTCGACTTGCCGCTGCCCGAAACGCCCATGACCACCACCTGTTCCGATTCCACGGCACTGCTCACAGGAGCCACCAGCCGATCAGTGCGAAGGCGAAGCCGATCGTCCCAAGCAGGGTTTCCATCACCGTCCACGTTTTCAGCGTGGTTTTTTCATCCATCTGCAGAAACCGCCCTACCAGCCAGAAGCCCGAATCGTTGACATGGCTGAGCACAGTCGCGCCGGCGGCAACGGCGATGACAATAAAACAGTGGTCGAAGGCGCTGAGGCCGGATGTCGCCGCGACAGTCGGGGCAAGCAGGCCAGCGGTGGTGGTGAGCGCCACGGTCGCTGAGCCCTGGGCGACCCGGAGTGTAGTGGAGATCAGAAATGCCGCAACGATGAGCGGCAGGCCCAGCGAATCGAGGCTGCCGGCCAATGCCTGGCCGATACCGCTGGCGCGCAGCACCCCACCGAACATGCCACCGGCGCCGGTAACGAGGATGATGGCGCAGACCGGAGCCAGGGCGCCGTCCATGATTTTTTCGAGGTGGGCTTTGGGGTGCGCACCACCCAGTTGCCACATCGCTACCAGGAGAGTGATCAGCAGTGCCACCGGCGTTTGGCCGAGCATCCTTAGCAGGCTCACCCAGATAGCCTCGCTGCTGACCACGCCGATGGACGCAAGCGTTCCCAGGCCGGTGTTAAGGAAGATTAGTACCAGCGGTAACAACAGTATTAGAATGACCGCGCTAAAGCGCGGCGGGACTTCGTCATGCGCAGCGGCGGCGCCTCCTCCCAGCAGTTCGGGAACCGGCAGTATCAGCCGCTTGCCGGACCAGAGCGCGAAAAGGTAACTGCCCAGATACCAGGTTGGAAGCGCTACCGCCAACCCGACCACGACGAGCAGGCCAATATCGGCACCGAGCAGTTCGCCAGCAGCAACGGGTCCGGGATGCGGCGGCAGAAAGGCATGCATGACGGCGAAAGCGCCGGCCGCCGGCAGCGCATAGATCAGCACTGAACCCCCGAAACGGCTGGCCACACTGAAAATGATGGGCAGCATCACAACCAGTCCGGCATCGAAGAAAATCGGGAAGCCGAACAGCAGCGAGGCCACGCCGAGTGCCAGTGGTGCCTTTTCGGCACCAAAGAGATGGACCAAACGGTCAGCCAGAACCTGAGCGCCGCCGGTCAGCTCCAGAATGCGCCCGATCATCGCCCCGAATCCGACTAGCAGCGCTACCGCTGCCAGGGTGCCGCCGAAGCCCTGTAAGAGTGTCGGAACCACATCGTCAAAGGGGATTCGGGTCACGAGCGCGGTCAGAACGCTGACGAGTACGAGGGCGACGAATGCGTGCAGCCGAAAGCGCAGAATCAGCGTCAGCAACAGTAGCACAGAGCCTGCCGCGATCAGCAGCAGCGTCGTTGTGCCGTAGGCAGGCTCGATATTTCCCATGATGCCCTCGCTAGGGGATTAACCTCTCTGCTCCATTCTAGTGATGGGGGTAATGAAGCTCAAGACAGGCCTGCTGAAACTGGTCGACTAACAGGGTAAAAGCGTTCTTGACGGCATCCCTGAAAAGACTTGGGCATCGAGAAACCTTACTGACTTTGACCGGGTGCACGATGCCCTGTTGCCGGGACTACAAAAGCCGGCCCGTGTGGGCATCGCGGGCTTATTGATCCGGAATGCTGGCCGGGCGTCGATGGTTGTGAACGCAGCGGCGAGGGTAGGCCGAGTGGCGGAGGGACGGAGGGACGTGCATGAAGAAGGTCTCCTCCAATTGTTAATAATAATCACTGCTGTTCCGTTAAAGCTGTTCTAGTAAACTCGCCAATATCCCCGCAATAACCTGTAAGAAAATCAGTAAAATGAAATGCAAGAAAATTGTAGTTTTTTGCCTGCCGGGTTTGGCACTGGCTTCGGTAACTGCCGTTTCAGCGCACCCGCCGCAATTCAAGATGCTCCTGTTTGCCAAGACCGACGGCTGGCACCACAAGTCACAAAACGCTGCTGTCACCGCCATCGAAACGCTTGCCAGGAAACATCATTTTGCCGTCGATTGGCACGAGGATGCTGCGCAAATCAATGCAGAAAACCTGAAACAATATGATGTCATCATGTTCTTGCTCACGACCGGCAATGTCCTGAACGAGGAGCAACAAACGGCGATGGAGGGATTTATCCGGTCAGGCAAAGGATTTGTCGGCGTGCATAGCGCTTCGGATACGGAATACGATTGGGAGTGGTATACCAAAATGGTGGGGCGAATGTTCCACATCCATCCCGCGGTACAATCCGCAAAAATGAAGGTGCTCGATAGAAAGTTTCCCGGCCTCGCGCGGATGCCCGATGAATTTTTGTGGACCGGAGAATGGTACGAATTCGGCGAAGAAAAGATAAAAGGACTCAACTACCTCTTGAGTGTGGATGAAAAGACCTATGACCCCGCCGCGGATTGGGGGCGTGTCTCCGGCGACGGAATGGGCAAATTTCATCCAGTCGCCTGGTATCAGGAATACGATGGCGGACGCGCTTTTTACAGCGGTCTGGGACATTTGGGTTCCACCTATGCGGACGAGCTGTTTATGGAGCACCTCTACGGGGGAATTTACTGGGCCGCGACGGGCAAGGGCATAAGATAAAAACTGAAAGCCTGAACGTCCTCTACCGCTGGCCAAGAGCTCGCCGGGTATGAACGGCAAGGAGGCTGGGCGGATACGGGCGTTCATGGACACGTTGAGCCGTACCGAACGTTTGATCTTACTGCTGTTACGTCGTGGCACTGGTTATAACCGTTCAGGACAGACGTTTTCGGATCTCTTCCCATCCTGGCGGTGCCGAGCTCATGGATCGCAATGCCCGGCGGGCGATCCGTGGCCTCCCCGGAGACGTTTTCCAGTCCCGCTTTTATCAGCATTTCCTTGCCGACTTTTGCGGCATCCTCCATCATCAGCCGTTCATTGTCGGACCAGCGGCAATCGAACACCAGCTGGGGGATGCCCCACTTGTCTTTCAGGCTGGGATGCAGGGCGACATGATTTTCAAATCGGGGTAGCATCTCACCCTGTGCGCCCAAATGAAATTTCCATTTGCCCGCCTGGCTCAATCGCGCCTTGAAGTCCGCGCCGAAGCCATCCTGTTCCTGTTTATCCTTCCAGCTTTCGCGAGAGGCTCCGCCGTCGAAGGAGAATCCACGCACATAGCCGTTACCATAGCGACCCGGCTCAAACTGGAAATTGGGAATCAGCACGCCGGCAGGCCGGCGTCCCCGGTAGTACTCCTCCTCGAAGCCAGGAATGTCGCCCGTTATCCGAGCGTTGTAATTATGGTCCATCAGGTAGTGGCCGAGCGCCCCGGAGCTGTTAGCGATGCCGTTGGGGAAAGCCCTGGACCTGGAGTTCAGCATGATATGGGTGCTGCCCAGTGTCGAGGCACACAAAAAAATCACCTTGCCATAGTACTCCCGTTCGCTCAGGTCATCATTGTCGACGACCCTGACGCCTTTGACCCGACGGGTTTTTTCGTCATAGATCAGGCTATCAACCACGCTATTGGGTGCAATGTGCAAATTACCGGTTTTCGCCGCAGCGGGCAGGGTCGAGCTCTGGGTGGAAAAATACGCGCCAAAGGAACAGCCCTTCTGGCATTCGTTCCTGGCCTGGCACACCACCCGGCCCTGGGAGATATGTAGCTCGGTGGGCCTGGTTAAGTGGGCCGTGCGGCCAATAATGAGGGTTCGGTCCGGGTAATGTTTCTCGATGGCAGCCTTTATGGCCTTTTCCGGCGCAGTCATCTCAAAAGGGGGCAAGAACTCACTGTCGGGCAGTTGCTGCAGGCCAGCGGCCTCGCCGCTGATGCCGGCATGCTTTTCGACATGGCTATACCAGGGGGCAAGGTCTTTATATCGGACGGGCCAGTCGGTACCATGCCCGTCCAGGCTATTGGCGCTAAAGTCGTGATCGCTGAGCCGATAGCATTGTCGGTGCCAGGTCAGGGATTTGCCTCCCAACTGGTTGCCCCGGATCCAGCTAAAGTTGGTGCCCTCGGCGGTGGTGTAGGGCAGATCCCGGTCGTTGCCAAAGAAGTGCTTGGTGGCATCGTTGAATGCGTAGCATTGCTGCTGGATCTTGTAGCGTTGTTCCGTTAACAGGTTGTTCACCCTGGTGCGATACGGTTGCTTCCATGGCGGTATGCCTTCGCCGATATAATCTTTTCTGTGTTCGACCACCCTGCCGCGCTCTATCATCAGGGTTTTCAAGCCCCGCTCGCAAAATTCTTTCGCGGCCCAGCCGCCGGAGATCCCTGATCCCACTACGATCGCGTCAAAGGTTTCGCTCGACTCTTTTATATACAGGTCATCATTCATCGTCTTCTCACTTGTCTCGTTTCTCAATTCGCCCGTGGTGCTAGAAATAATAATCCATCGATCCCCAGGCCTTTCCTATGGAATCGTAGGGTATTGAGCCCTTGAAACCGCCGGGTACCGGCAGATAGGCCAGCTCCTTGCTGGCCCCTGCCTCGGAGGTGTAATAACCAAATACGATCTGGCTCTTCAGGAATTTGAACTGTGACCTGTCTTCTTCGTTGAAACCATTGCCCGTCTTCTCGAGGTCCGTGAGCAGGGCGAGTTGCAGGGCGGTGCTGGTTGCGGAAAACGCCTTCTTGTGTCTCTGCCGGGCAACCTGATTGATCTTCGACAGCACGGCGGCCACCTTTTGCTGGTCCTCCGGTGGGTAACAATGGTAGAGCTGGTTGTCGATAAACCCGTGGGTGTCGACTTCCGCCGCTCCCGCGGTCTCTGTTTGCGGGATCACCAGCGCGCAGATATCCCGTAACAACAGCATGTCCGCCTGGCCGAACAGCTTGCCGGCCCGGCTGGCGCTGTCGGGTTGCGGGGTATAGGCCAGGGCGGTGGAGATGGCATTTCCGCCCAGCAGTTGGGTGGCCGTCGCGCCACCGACCAACAGGCTCAGGCCAAACAGGAACCCGCGTTTACTTTGGTCATCCGGTGCTAGCGGATCGCAAGTTTTTTCATCGCTCATACTATGTCTCCGGCGTTGTCAGTTCGTTGCCACCTCGCGGGCGTCCTGCTTGCGAGTAACGAGGATTAGCGGTCAAAAGCCAGTCTCAGCAGAACAGGTTGGTGCCTCGGCGAGGATGGCCCTAATTAGCCTGCTTCGTTTGGTTTGCATTCCGGCTTTTTCGACAGTCATTCGCTTGCCCGGGATCTGAAACCAGGTTGTGTCGCTGGCCGGTGCATCGCCGCACCCTGCTGCATGCGCGGGCTCCGGCGGCGGCCATGCCTGTACAAAACGTACCATCGCGACTCGTCCCGGGGTCGATACCCTCATAGACGAGAGGGGTAGCAAATCGGGACGTTTTTATTATGGCTCTATGTTAATTCACGGAAGCTGGAATATGAAGGGAAGTTCGGTTTTCAATGGGATAAAATCGGCCCCATTCTGTTAGTTTTGCAAAGTTGAGGTTCAGCCTC
>CAMYKE010000359.1:0-5930 GCA_947258895.1 uncultured Pseudomonadales bacterium
TGGCGGACTTCAAAACACTTGATCAGAAAGGTCTCTAGTCCACATCGGAAAGTCCTTTTTGACTGGCCGCTCCTGGCACTAGGCTGACGATCCTGGCGCTTAAACTTATTGTTCGTGAACGGCAGAAAATAGGACACTCCGGCCTTTTCCCATGTAATTGAGATTGGTTTTGAACGCCCATCGGAAAAGGCAGGAACAAGTCGTGAGCACCATTTTATCGCCCCGAACCTTGAACGTCCGCAATGTTGGGTACACCGGTCAGAAAAAAAACTCAATGACATGCTCCAGCTACTCGTATCGTCGCAACGGCCTAAACGGCCGATCCTGCCATCATAAATAGGCATTAACGCTTCTAGAAGAGGCGCAGATTATTGCGTCCGCTTGCGTGACTTGTTAGCAACTTCGGATTGCAAGCGCTCAACCAGCCAGACTTTAATGATTGACTGACGAGTAACACCTATTCGTGCCGCTTCGCGGTCAAGGGAATCAACAACCCAGGAAGGGAAATCGACGTTAATGCGTTTCTGTTCCTGATTAGGGCGGCGCATAGTCGACAGGTCAAGGTCATCAATTATGTCCTTTTTTGCCTGGTCGAATTTTTTGTCGAAATCTTTAGCTTTCATAGAGCAGTACCTCATTCTTTCGTGAGCGCCTGACAGAAATCAGGCGAATCTTGTCTTCGCGATAGGTAACAACAGCAGACCAATGCTTGTCCCGAATAAGACCGATAACGATATATCTAGACTCGTCCTCAGATTTTGCCTTAACCTCCAATGCGTCGGGATCTGTCCACAACTCCTGGACGGCAACGAAATCGATACCGTGCTTTTTCAGATTAGCCTGGCTTTTAGCTTCGTCATACTCGAACGCGTTCATGAGTATAAAATATACCTTTTATACTCATCGTACAAGGTGGTTTATTGAAATAGGGCCGGCCTGCTAACGTGGCTGTAGAAAAACTCGCAGCATATTCTCCTGTTTAATAGTTGACCTGATTTTCGCATTCCTACGTGAATGCCAAGCCTGGTTTCGCCTTACCAAACTAATTTGAGACAACTCTCGGCGCGATATTTTTTTGCACTTTAGGTTTTTCTACAGCACCAACGCCCGGCTAAACGGCTAGGCGCGCAGCGATGAATCCGGTGGCAACCAAAGGCCGACACCAATTTTAAGCCGCTTGTTATACGCATGTTTAGTTCAGCTTACTGGACACTAAGCGATTCAGGCTGACACCTGATTCAGCAGCTTTGATAGCCAACATGCGATGTGCTTCTGGTGGCACGCGAACCATAAACTTACCGCTATAGTTCTTTAATGCTAGGGGCTCAGGTGGCTGCTCGTTATTCTTAGCCATATCCGATAGCGTTGCTTTTACAAGTTTACGAATACCCGCCAGTGCCTTTTCGGGTGTACTATCCAACCAACTTAGGCTGGGAAATTCCGCACACAGCCCTACATGTTCTCCGTCTTCGTCTGACCAAGTAATCCTGTAAGTATGTCGATCATGATCTTTAACCATTTTTCACCTCGAGACGTTCTATTGACTGAAGCACCTGCTTAACCTGGTGCGGTTTAGCCTTGCCCTTCGCATTTTGAATGTTGACACGGGGATCACCAGCCCAGGGGTTTTGCAGACCTTGTGGCTTGACCCTGTCTGCCTGGGCTTGCCGAAAAAATGCTTACGAATCTTTGCCAGATCATTGAAACGAACACCCTTTGGGTTCCGTTCCATTTGGTCGAGAATTTCTAATAAGCGAGACATGCCGGATATAATATCACTATTGATACTATAGCCAACGGTTCGGTTGCTGCGAAATGGTTGACTTTAAGGCATGACCTGGGAAGTCCAATTAGTAATTATTCTCCGATCAGCCCTCAATAGCACTAGATTCTCATATTTCTGACAGAATGAGAGTCTAGGGCTCTAGACCTCCATAGATTCATGACAAAGCCGATTGATTCTCATATTTATCATAAAATGAGAGTCTAGGTGGCTAGGCCGCCATAAATTCATGACAAAGCCGTTTGAATATCATATTCATTGTAATTTGACATACAAGAATTGAAATATATAATCGCCAAAGGCTCTTGGCATTAACAAAATACGTAATATGAGAGGCAATGTCGACGCATGGAGTTAGATCTAGAGAGTGCTGTGAATTACCACTACGACCAATTTCCACCTAAGCGGTTGGAAATATTGGAAAAAAAGATTCCATGGCCTTCCGCGTGGAGTGCGGGCGTAATACGGAAAACTTCGGAGTCGCCGTATAGTTACGATTTTCATTGACAAATGCGGGGCCGTATGTCAAATTTCCGGTATCCGTATTATTGAAGGATCTACGGAAACCAACCAACTTAGATTAAGCGGCAATGGCTCCAAGGTTCCGCTAATCCACGACTGCTCGTTTGAGTGGGGTAATCGTCAAGGTGGTGCTGCAGTCCTTTGTAAAAGCTATTCATCAACGACTTCTATCCTTAGGCCGAGGAGCTTCAAAGTCACCCGGTGAATTCAAAACGGAACAAAACTATCTCGCTGACAGAAATAAGAGAAAGATACTATTTATTCCTATTCGCCCCGAGCAATTACAGGATGGACTAGATATCCTGTTTGAGTATATTAATAACAGTCCTGACCCAGCCCTAATTAAGGCTGCATTGACTCATATTGAATTTGAGGCATTACACCCGTTTAAAGATGGCAATGGAAGAATTGGTCGAATGCTAATAACTCTTATGTTATGGCAATCAGGAACTATATCGGCACCTCATTTTTATGTGAGTGGTTATTTTGAAGAAAATAAAGAAGATTATGTTGATACGATGAGGCGTGTTTCTGAATCTGGGAACTGGGACGAATGGTGCTCATTCTTTCTGGAGGCAATTGAGCAACAAGCAATAAGAAACCTGACGATTGTTGAAAACATAAAGTCACTATATGAAGAAATGAAGCAAAAATTCTCTGATGTCTTGGCTTCGAAATGGAGCATGACAGCACTTGACTTTGTATTTACAAACCCAGTTTTTCGGAACAACAAATTTACATCCAATAGTGGCATACCACCAGCAAGCGCAGCACGATTTACGAGGATTATGCTAGATGAAGGGATAATACAAACTGTCGAGGCAGCGTCAGGTAGAAGGCCTGCTCTATATTCATTCGAGCCATTGATGAACCTTGTGCGAGTATAAAGCTAATAATTCGAAGCACTCGGGCGCAGCGTAGCTGCACCAGGGGTGTGTGAGGCGTTCAACGCCCGCTTCTAATCGAGTCACGGGAGCTTGGAAATAATTTGGGGCCAACGTTGACCGTCCGATTGTAGGACACTACCCAACTCAAACGCCTGTTTCCGACATTTTTCCAACATCGGTCGTACATCGTACTACTTTATTCGACAATTCAAGCAATGGACGTCGCCAATAAAGCCTGATAAATCAACAAGTTAAATTTACAATCCCGGCTTCGAACCCGAGGGTTGCAGGTTCGAGTCCTGCCGGGCGCGCCATTTACCATGCCTTTCAGCGATAGTGCCTACTTACCCTTTCACCATTGCGGGGATTTTGTGGGGACTTTAGTGATGTCACTCGTCTCAGCACCGCTTCAGGCCGTGTTTTACAGACTCGAATTGCTGCCTCAATTGTTGATTTGCACGGAAAATTGATCTTCCATCTGCAGGGAATCTTGACCCATTAATTTATTATATTAGTCAAGTTATTCAATTCCCTTCTCGACGTTCCTCGAGTCAGCAACGAATGCAAATATATTCCAAAAATGGATCAATTCTGCACGCAATTCAACACAGTATGTTTTTTTCCAATTGCGCTCGTGTTAGTCCTCGGAATATTAATGTCTCCAGTTATCCTAATATTGGCGCTTTAGTCGCTTACACTTTTTGACTTACAGCGGTTGAATTTGTTGGTCTTACCAGGCGGCGGACTACTGGGAAGTGCAGCGTTCTTTGTCGTGGTTCGCAGCACACTGAACCCTGGGTTGAGTACGCCAAGCTGGGAATGGGTACATCGTTTTACGATCATTGGGGTACTCGCGATTGTTGGCTGTTTTCTTGAGGCAGGTAATATTCCTGTGCCTTTTGTAATAACGTTGTTCGTTACTCCGCTCGTATGTAATTGGCATCTAGTACACTTGAACAGGCGATACGTTGCAGCGTAATACTGCTAACAAGGGCAGGCAATTCGCACCCTTCGGGTGCCGGACGCAGCTCACGCTGCACATCTTCCCCCTGGCATCTTCGGTGTACACTCCATCAAGAATCAGCGTATGGGCCGCTCTCGTGCATCCATGCACCCACAGCATTAGTGATTCCCTTCACGTCAAATGAACATTCCGTTCCGGGGCACTGCCACGGCGTTGAATCAAGGTTCCCGCGCCAGTTTGTGTTGCCACCTAACGGCATCCAGGATCAAGTTTTCCCTGAGGTTAAAACAGGCCGTACTATTCTCTTTTCTTGATTTATCTCCCTGGCTGAATTAACTGCGATGGTTCAACCACCGATTGCACCGGTGGATGCTTGTCGCGGCCGTACGCTCGCAACACCTTGCGGATATAATTCTGTGTCTCCCGATATGGCGGTACGCCCAGGTATCTCTCCACAGCGCGCTCGCCGGCGTTGTAGCCCGCCAGCGCCAGATGCAGGTCTCCACGAAAAAAGGATAATAGCCAGCGCATATAAGCCATCCCGCCATGCAGGTTCTGCAACGGATCCGATCTTTCTCTGACCCCGAATCGGGCCGCCGTCGATGGAATCAGCTGCATCAGTCCCAGTGCATTCTTCGATGAACGGGCTCTGGGGTTAAAATTCGATTCCGTCTGAATAATCGCGAGTATCAGGTTGGGATCCAGACCGTAGTCGGGCGCCAACTCGCGCACCCAGATTGCTATTTGTTTGCGCTCGGGAGATTCCAGATTCAAGCCTGCGCCCCGGTCTCGACGAGGCAGAGATGCGATGGCATAAGCGTCAAAGCGGCTTTCATAGGTACATCTCGGCTTTCTGCGAACCACCGGTTCGCCGATAAAAGCGAGAAACCTGCGCGCAGTCATATCGCCATTGGCCGAAGCCACCGTCAACCAGGCAGCAGCGAGATCTGTGTCCCGGGGGGCGCCCCGACCATTCGCATACATCCAGGCAAGCCGCCGCTGGGCCGGAAGATAACCGAGCCGGGCGGCCGCGCAATACAACCGCCGGGAGAGGCGAGGTGGGTTAGTTCCTCGGGATCGGGATCGGTCAGCAGCACCTGCCAGTCTAGTATCGGAGTGGTACCTTGCACGGGTGGGACACTAAAACAGGAAAGCAGGGCAAGAAACAGAAATGCCCTGCTCCTGGTGAAGTGCCCGGAATTAGCCCCATACGTAGTCATATCGGAAAAAACTCAATGGGTATCCTGGTGGTGACAACTGCTACTCCCGGCTTGTCGCCAAAATCTATGCGCTGAAGGAGTGCTATCAGTTGCCGTTCCAGCCCGAGTGATCCCACTTCATTGCTGACAGTACTACAGCGGGTAACCTTGCCAGAAGGTGCAATGGTAATGCTCATGACTATCTTGCCCTGCAAAGTGGCATCCTGGCGCAATTCGCGATTATAGAGTGTATATATGGCGCCCTTGTTGCGGTCCAATATCTCCTGTATCTCTTCTTCGCTACGCACTGCTGAAGGAGGAGCAGATATCCGTCCGCTTGCTGCTCCGCCGCCAGGGCTACTGTAATCTTGCTGTCTGTCGACCCTTTCCGGTAAGCCGGTCGCGCCAAGAACAGACTGGTGTTCGACACCAAGTTCAATCCCTTTACTAACTCGGCTCAGGTTTGCTGTTAGCAAAGCGGGTTGGGGTGGAATTGCGTTAACCTCGTCGGCCGCGCCTTCTCGACTCGTTCTGGTGTCGGTCTTCGGTGCCGTTGAATGCAGTTCGGCAAGCGC
>CAMYKE010000359.1:5936-8684 GCA_947258895.1 uncultured Pseudomonadales bacterium
GCCGGCGATGGCGGGTCCGGTCGGGGCTCGGGCTTGACGGGCGCGGTTACTACAGGGGCCACAGGTACCGGTAGCGATTTTGGAACAGGCTTGATCTGCTCCTCCAGCAGGTACACGCGCCGCGGTGGCAATTCCTCTATATCGCTGATATCGGGTTCCGGTATTGGGACGTAGTGTGTAATTGTCCCGACCAGGAGACAGACCGCCAGTGCCTGCAACAGGATCCGGTAAAAACGGCGGTCCTCTTCATAGGAGACCGACCAGGGCAGGCTAGCTCGCAGGATCACTGTGGACATTGCCCTACCCGGCTCCGGTGGGCCGTTGCAGCACCGACAACGAAATGTTGCCGTAACCCGCTTCAGCACAGGTCCGCATCACCCTGTCGAGCAATTCAAAAGGAATTTTTTTGTCGCCCATAATAGTCACTTCGCGAGCGACAGTATCAAACGCTTCCGGTACAGGCTGCGCGTGCAGTGCGGTACGCAAGGCCTCGATCGTGCCCCGGGACGACTGCAAAGCCTCCCCAACGGCAACAACAGTTTGGTCCTGTAGCAGGATGCTGTCCGGGGTTATGGTTACCACCGGTGTCTCTCTGGGAGCCTCGTTGGCAACGGATTCGGGGAGCTTCACAAGGTTGGTGTGCGCATCCGAATCGCCTTCAGTAGAGTGCACCAGAAAAAAGAATACCAGGATGGTAAAAACATCCATCAACGCCACGAGGTTTATTGTCGGCCGGCGGCGCGACTTTTCCTGACGTTGGCGGCGCCACTTCAGTTGCGACGCACCCCGGGGGATCCTGGTAGTCACGGCGCGACAACTCCGGTTGGCCTGACCGGGGACGCGGGACCGAGCGCGATCAGCGGGAAAAGTTCTTCCTGTTCAACGCTGGAACCATCCCCGTGCAGCCGGATGCGCAGCGCATCCAGTACCTGCACTAGCACATCGTAGGGAATTTGCGGTTCCAGCAGGACAGTTGCCTCCAGGCTTTGCGGGTAGCGGGCTTTTAGATCGCCTGCCAGGCTTGCCAACGACTCCAGCTCCCTGCCGTCAGTCAACCTTTTGAATTGTTTTGGCTGCTCCAGTTCGGAGTAACTCACTTCGATCACCGCCTCGCGCACGGTCACCAGCAATTGTAGCGGATCGAGCGCTGATTCCGTATTCTCGGCCTCGGCCTTGGCTGTCGGCTGGATCTCCAGAATGGTCGTGCGCGAGAAAACCGCAGTGATCAGCAGGAACGGCACCAAAATCACCATCAGGCTGAGGAATGCCGTCACATCGACGGTGTGCGTATCCCGCCTTGTGGTTCTTTGCCAGCGAGGTCTCAAGCTGTGTCTCTGGCCGTGACCGTCGCACCGGCAATCAGGTTGCTTAACCTGACTGTCACCATTTCCAGATTATCGACCAGCTCCGATGTCTTGGTCTGGATGACGGCATGTATCAGCAGCAGTGGAATGGCAACGATAAGACCAAAGGCCGTGGTATTCATGGCAATGGAGATACTCGCCGAGAGCAGGTTGGCCTTGTCAGCCGGATCTGCCGCGGAAAGGTTTGAGAACGCCTCTGTGAGACCCAGGATGGTCCCCAACAGCCCCAGCAAGGTAGCGATATTTGCGAGAGTCGCCAGGTAATGAGTGCGTTTCTCCAGCCGCGGAACCGTCTCGAGCAGACCCTCTTCCATCGCCATCTGGATTTGGTCGCCAGTTCCCCGATGTTCAGCTCGATGCAGACCGTAACCCAGAATCTTGCTTACCGCCGCATCGGAGTGCATGACAAATTCCCGTGCAGCATCGTACTTACCGCCTTCCAGCAAAGGCAACACACGCTTCCAGATTCCACTGTTCCTGCGACGCACAAAAGTGAGATATATATAGCGCTCGATCGTAATGGCGGCGCCGATTGCCAGCACCAGCAGAATCGGATACATGAACGGTCCTCCGGACTGGAAGAACTCAACCACAATATAAATTGATCTCCTTGACAAGCCTTCTACTCGGTGCTGTAGCCCTGACGCTTGAGCTCGAGGTTGCGTTGAAACTTCTCGGGTTCAAGCGGATCTTTTTCTTCCTCAATCTCACCTTTGAGCTCGTCGCTCTTCAGCGGTGTGCCGACTCGTTTCCAGGGCGCAATATACAGTGTCTTTGGCAGTCCCTGGTTGCCTTTGACAACAATGGTTTTTTGTTCCAGCTGTTCCTCTGCGGTTGCTGGCGCCAGCCACAGGGTAACGACAGGAACCAGCAGACGGGCGAAAGATTTAATTTGCATCTGCGGTAGCTCCGGATGACCAGTGCTGCTGAAGCTCAACCAGACGTTGTGCACTCTTTTCAACCCACGGGTTTAGCGCATCGCCGCTGGATCGCCGCACGTTGGTACTGTACACGTCGATGGCCTGTTGCGTGAAGGGCGCCGCCTGTTCCGCCAGCAGTACTTCATATTCCACCAGTTCCTCCGCTGTCAGGCTCTTCGGCTGTTCCGATGTCAGCAATGCGCGGCTCATCTCGTAGTACAGGCTTCCAATCTGATGGGTCGCCGCCGGGGTGACCGTGGAAACTCCATAATCGATAACCGCTTCAAATTCCCTGAGTGCCTGCTTCATGGCCGTTAATTTACGTGCAAGGTTGTCCTTAACCGGATTGACCAGCTGGATGTCGTGAAAGGCATTGAGCCGATTTTCAGCCATTTCAAGTGCGGCCCTGGCTGCAAGCGCTCGTGTTCGGGAGTTGCCCGCCACGCGGTCCAGTCTGATAATTT
>CAMYKE010000359.1:8717-11117 GCA_947258895.1 uncultured Pseudomonadales bacterium
GCAGGGGCAGGGGCAGGGAGGGGAGGTGTCCGTGGGTGCGAACCATGATTCCCGCGCACTCGGCGCCGTATCAACCGCGCTGCTGCTCGCAACAGCGCTTCGCGTTGTAATTCTTCAGCCTGACGCCGGTCTCGTCCAAGTCGCAGGTATTCACTTGCCGACTGCCTTTTATCGCCGCTGCGGTCATAGGCATAGGCCAGCTTGCGGCTGACCTCCTGCTGCAACGGATCATTCGAGTAGTCGTGGCGGAACTGTTCCAGCATGCGGATGGCCTCCACCCATGACTCCTGTGCCAGCAGGGCTGTAGCAGCATCGTACTGAGCTACTGAACGAATAGACGCCAGGGGCGCAAGCCGTGCCGCCTGTTGGTACAGCGCTACCGCTGCCGAGTTGTCGCCGCGTTCCCATACCTGCCGTGCGTGTTTATAGGTGGCTGTCGCCAATCCTTCCTGCAGTACAGGTCGCCGTGGATCATCCTTGCCTGCAAGCCCCAACGCCTCGCGATAGGCGGCCGTTGCCGCCTGGTAGTCTTCGATTGCAAACAGCGCCTGCGCCCGAATAGACGAGGCCACCTGCCTTATTGCGGGTGGTACCGATACCGCCTCCGCCAGTGCCTGTTCGCTGCTACGCAGCGCTGTTTCGTATCGCTGCTGCTCAAGCAAAACCGTGCCGCCCTGGGCCAGTAGTTCGGGAGCCGCCGGGTGATCGGGGTAACTTTTGACAAAGCGGAAAGCCCCTGTCGTCGCTCGTTCTGTGAGAGCAGCCTTGTCTGCAGCGTCAGCATGAGACAACAGTTTCTCGATGGCATATTGCGCACCCAGTGCTGCCTCGGCCGATCGCGGATGGGTGCCACGAGACCAGGCCGTCCGCTCATATTCATCGACAGCCTGCCCGTACCTGCCGTATCCAAACAGCATTTCAGCCAACTGATAATTCATTTCTCCCGCGTCCTCTTCTTCCCCGAAGGATGCCAGATACTGCCGGTACCAGTACTCCGCCTGGCGCACATCTTCCGCATTCTGCGTTTTGTGTGCCTCCTCCCTGGCAATATGGGCCAGATCCTGCAAGCACAACTGTAACTCCCGCATGACATCCGGGAAGTCCTCTGGCCTGTGTACAGTCCAGAACTTGCTGCCGGTGCCATACTCCTGCACGAAAAGCGTCTCTGTCGCCACCACGCGTGGCTGAAAACCTGCCTCGCGGTAATGGTTGATTGCCTGCGCAGTCAAACGCGGCGCTCCGGGGCCGAGGGGATCAAGCCTGGCTAGTGCCAACCAGGTCCTGGCGGCCTCGCTTATTCGCCCTTGTTCGACATACAGATCAGCAAGATCCAGATAAACATTGGCTTCGTAGACGCGGCTGCCGCTGCGTTCGAAAAACGAGCCCACCGATTCAACACCGCTCAGTTGTACAAAGCTCTTGCTGATGACGCGAAACACATCGGCCAATTGTTCGCGGACGGCCGGCGACAAATGCGGCGACTGTGCAGCAAAGGATTCTCCGGGTGGTATTTTCCGGTCGAGGAATTGACTGAATACCTGCAGTGCCTCCGGATAACGCTCCTGCTTGAACAGGCTCCAGCCAAGCTTGTACAGCGCCTGATCGTGGGCCGGCACGGACTCTCCCAGGCCAATCACAGCCTGGTAGGAATGACCTGCTTGCTGATAGTCGCCATCCCCAAACAATAATTCCGCCTGGCGAAAGAGCGTATCGGCATAGAGACGCATGTCAGAATCCGCATCTCGTGCCAGCAGTCGATCAATAGCTGCCAGAGCCTGCCGTGGTTGACCGCTCTCGTCATAGGCTCTCGACAGCTGATACAGCAGTTCGGTTCTGTCTGCTGCGTGCGGATTTTTTTGCAACAGGTATTCATAATAATTGATCGCTTCCGCATAGGCTTGCCGGGCTTCCGCCTGCAGTCTTGCTGCCTCTTCCGGAGCGGTGATCAACGCCAACTGTATGTCTGTCGCTTTCTCAACCAGCAGGTCAGCAAGCCGACGCGTGACATTGTCATGCTCGGGGTTGTTGGGGTAACGCGCAAGATGGTTACGATAGGCGGTGATCGCCTTCTCCTTGCCGGTGTTTGTCGATTGCGTGGTTGACGCGGGCTCAGGCGTCGCGGCAGCGTGCGTGCTCTCAGGCGCATCCAGCCCGGGTCGGGTTGCGCAGGCTGCGACCAGCAGGCAGGCAGCGGGCAGCACCAGTTTACACAGGTCTCTAGCGGGCATTGCTCTGGTCATAACTCTTTGCCAGTTCCAGGCTGGCCTGTTCGAGCAGGCCTTGCAACAACCGCTGACGACGGTCCAGTTCTTCCAGCGCCAAGGCTTGCGTGTATTGTTCGTGCAGGGCGATGGCATTCGCTATGCGTTCACGCAGCTGGAAAATACGAGAACGCAGCGC
>CAMYKE010000360.1 GCA_947258895.1 uncultured Pseudomonadales bacterium
GCTGGTGTTGGTGAGTAACTTGAGCGATCAGACGACGCTCAATTACCTGAACGTAAAGCTGACCGGCAGAAAGTCTAACAAGAGCGGAATCGGGGCGACGGTCAAGGTGTATGCGGGTGACGACGTCTATACCAAAGTACAGGATGGCAAGTCAGGTTACCTTGCCCAGAGCCTGTACCCGCTGTACTTCGGCCTCGGGAAGAATGACAAGATCGACAAGATTGAGGTGACCTGGCCGTCTGGGAAAACCCAGGTCGTTGACCGCAAAATCAAAATGAACAGACTGCTCGAAATCAAGGAACCGAAATAGCGTAGATCCGGCCACCGTGGTTGATCCCGGAGCTGGCGCAGGAGCCCTCTCCTGGTGAGCGGTAGGGTTGGCCTGAGATGCGGAGAGTGACATGACTGAAACCAGTGAAGATTTTGCAGAACAGATTCGTCACGCCAAAAAACAACTGCGCACGCAGATTGGCGATTACCGGAAGCTGTTCACTGAAATCGAGGCGTATGCGCGGGGTGAGATCGAGCGAATCCAGCACGAAACCGCCAGCGGCAGCGCGGTGCCCGTCATTGATTTCCGGGATCTGGACCGGCCCGGTGCGGCAGACATTGAGCGGGTGAAGCGGGCCGGTTGCGCGATCATTCGCGGGACCCTGTCCCGCGACGAAGTCATCGAACAGGATGAAGCCCTGGGCCGTTATATCACCGATAATGGCTATTATGAGACCGAGTTTGATCCTGGCAAGGACCAGTATTTCGGCGAGTTGCAGTCCAGCCGCCCGCAGATCTTCGGGATTTACTGGTCCCCCACCCAGATTTGGGCCCGGCAACACCCCCACCTTGCGAAAGCTCGATCCTTTATGAATCGGCTGTGGATCTCCGAGAGCGAAGGGTACAAGCATTTTGATCCCGACCGGGAATGCACCTATGCAGACCGTGTCCGTCGCCGGGAGCCCAAAAGCGCCTCCCTGGGTCTGTCACCTCATGTGGATGCCGGCTCGGTGGAGCGCTGGCTGGATGAGAGCTACCAGAAGGTATATCGCCATATCTTCAATAACAATTTCAGCAGGTACGATCCATTTGATGGCGCCTATCGGACCCAGGTCAGGGAAATCCCGTCGCCAGCGGTGGCCAGCGTGTTCCGGACCTTCCAGGGCTGGACCGCGCTCACCGAACAAGGCCCCGGGGACGGGACCCTGAAGCTGGTGCCCACCACCAGCGCGATGCCCTATATGCTGCTGCGTGCATTGCAGGATGATGTGCCGGAGGATGATTTGTGTGGCGCATTGCCCCGCCGCGCAATGGTGATCAACGAACAATGGCACCGGTTATTGCTGGATGGGTTGGTGTCGATCCCCAAGGTATATCCCGGCGACACGGTGTGGTGGCACCCGGACACCATCCATGCGGTGGAGGAAGAGCATTCCGGCGAAGGCTATAGCAATGTCATCTATATTGGCGCCGCGCCGTATTGCGCGAAGAACGCAGCCTTTTTGCCCAGGCAGGCCGAGGCATTCCTGGCGGGCAGGAGCAGTCCTGATTTCGCTGCCGAGGATTTTGAGGTTAGCTATCCCGATCGCGCGAAACTGGAGGATTTGACGGACCTGGGCAAACTGCAGATGGGGCTGTCACAAGGGTGACGGGAGACAATTCTCAATCCCCGTAACTATTACGAGCCGGCAAACTATTTTTTCTCGCCTGGGTTAAAAGAACAGACTCAACAAGATACAGCTCGCCAGGCCGGTCAGCGCGATAAGGACCGTCATCACCGTCCAGGATTTAAGGGTAGCTTTTTCATCCATACTCAGGTACCTGCTCACCAGCCAGAAACCCGAGTCATTGACATGGGAGAGAATGGTGGCGCCGGAGGAAATGGCGATCACCAGTATGCCGAGGCTGGCGGCAGACATGGGTTGTAATTCCAGTATGGGCGCCATTACTCCCGCCGCGGTGATCATCGCTACCGTCGCCGAGCCCTGTGCGACCCGGGTAACCGCGGCGATGAGAAAGCCCAGGATGACAATCGGGAATTGCGCGCCAATCAATAACTCGGCCAGCATCCCTCCTACGCCCGAATCCACCAGCAACTGCTTGAAGCCCCGCCGGCGCCGGTAATCAGGATTACCACGCCCGCTGGCTCCAGCCCCTTGTTGGCGATATCCAATAGCGCCTGTTTGCCGAGCCTGCATTAGCTGTTGGCTACCAGCATCGCGAATACGGTGGTCAGGGTGAGCGCGACAAACGGGTGACCGAGGAAGCTCAGGACAATGTAGGCGCGGGATTGCGGTGCAAACAGGAACGGCGACAGGGTGGCCGACATAATCAGGACCAATGGCAGCAGCACGACGGAAATCACCCATAAGAAGCTTAATTGACTGTCATCCACCTCATCCGGGCTATACAGTTTTCGCTGCTATTGGAAGTGCGAACAGAACGTTAAAATTGGTACAGAGCCGAACTACCTGGCTCACCGGATCTTCCCGGAGCGTGGCTGCTCCGTGGGCCCCAATCCGCTTCACCTTTCACAAAGTTCAGGAGTTGGATTTGGCCGAGAAATCACTTTGCCCGAGGGTACGCAGCGCTGCGGCCAGTTGCGCATCGGGGTCCAGGGCTACGTCGATGACGATACTCCGCTCATCAGGCTCGATCGGTTCAAGGGCCTCCAGCTGCGAGTCGAGGAGCCGGTCCGGGAAGAAATGACCGGGCCGATCCTTTAGGCGCGGCGAGCACCCCGCGCTCGCCATGGACACGCAGGAAACGCAGCGGCGCACCCCGGCGCAAAATATCGCGGTAGGTATGCTTTAGCCGCCATATCTCACCGATTCGGCGATCCGATGCCCAGAAGCCTTGTCAGTACAGTGCGAATTGCCTATTTGGTTTCTCGTCGGATCTTGCACGCTGTACGGAATTTTTCTCCTGCGGCTATAGCGACGGCTATCCCCTTAGTCGGAAAATCCCGTACAGCG
>CAMYKE010000361.1 GCA_947258895.1 uncultured Pseudomonadales bacterium
AACAGATCGTCAACGGCGGCGAATCAAATGATTCAAGGGTTGCCAAGAAATCGCTTGCGACGTTGACGGCGCTTCCGTAGACCACGTCCGGGCCCTGTTTCAGTTTCCCGCTGCTGCAGTGACTCTCGGCCGTGGCTGTGTTGATGCTGAAACCATCCGGGACCTTCACTGTCCGCAGGTCCATGTAGTCCTCGCCGCAGCCATTCAAACTCGTGCTTAGAATTTCCTCGATACCATTTTCCGCCGTGAGGTGCAGGAACGTCGGCCAGCTCCCCTCAATAACATCCCAGTCACCCGCACCTGTTCCTGAATCATAGATGGTTGAACCTGCTCCACCGTTGGCCAGATAGGTGTCACTTCCTTCGCCACCGTCCAGGTAGTCGACTCCTCCGGCACCACCACCGTCCAGGTAATCGTTTCCGGGCCCACCAAAGAGTCGATCCTGATTCCACCCTCCGTACAAATAATCATTTCCCTCGCCACCGAAAATCTCGTCGTTGCAATCGGTTCCCAGAATCTCGTCGTCACCAGAAGTACCAGTTAAAGTATTTTGGACTTTGGTACTGTTACTATCATATCTACAATTAGTTTTGAGCCCCGTTGTCGCTTCAGCCGAGGGCTTCCCCTTGGCACTGGCAATCTGGATACCCGTAACCAGAAATAAACAGCCAGCGATCGCGATCAAGGGCGTGGCGTGTTGATAAATCTTTGCAAAGAATTCCCTATACATAGCGCGCCTCGATTAGTACGGTAAGAGGCAGTGGGAAGCAGTATCTGGACATCGCAAAGGTGCGCAACTTCCAGAGATTCAGGCGATCCCGCTGCCAAGGAGCGGTGACACCCCGTTAGGCCGGTGATTTTGCGTCACCATCTTTCGATGGTTTTGCCATGGTCAAAATCTCTATTGTTCCCATTGAGGGATATGTGAATCAGGCTAAGCTCGACAGCCTATTAACTCTGTGACGCAGTTCTCATTCTATGAAGTTCAGCCTGAGTCGAAGCCATGCCGAGGCGCAACTAAATTATTTAAAAACAGTTAGTTACGAATGCCATGGAGATCTACGAACCAAGTGATCGGAGTAGCTAAGCACTCAAGCGCTCAGTCCTGTCTGAATGAACTCTAAAGACGGACAACTGCCGATTCCTCTTGGGGACGCCAGCTGACTTTTATATACGCCAAAGCCTGGTCCATCTGGGCCAGCGCCCGCTACTTGCCAACCAGTTCAACAGTGATGTCAATCGGCGGTGAAACTCCTGCACTAGTCACAACAACTCGCAGCGGCTGACCAATTTCCCGAATTTCATATCCCGTTCACCGTCGACACTCCGCATCGCCGCATGGATCACGTCAGCAGACCGGTCAACCAGTCCGGCCAATGCTTCGCGCAGACGGGCGAGTGGTTCCTGAATGACTGGCCGTAAATTCTTTTCTGCCGCATTCTCATCGAGCTGAACATCATCCTTGCAAAGATATTCAACGCTCATCGCGGACCGCACACCGGACTCTAATCGAACACGGGTTCTCACCGGCGGTGGGACGAGCCCTCTGCGGAGGATGCTCCGTTCGATTTCCCTGTTATTAGCGAGAATTAAAGGGATTTCGCAAACCAGGTGTTTTAGCTTTCGCGGAATGATCGCCGCAGCGAATCCAGCACCGGTTGCATCAGGTAGCGCAGCAGCGTGCGCTCGCCGGTCATCACGAGCACCTCTGCGGTCATGCCGGGGAAGATCTTGATCCCGTCACCCAACTTCTGGAGTTCCTCGGGTGAAACCTCGACCCGGGCCAGGAAGTAGCTCTGCCCGGTCACTTCGTCGAGCAAACTGTCCGCCGAGACCGAGCGCACCACACCGTGTATCTGCGGCAGGTTGCGCTCCGAATAGGCCAGAAAGTGCACGCGGGCCCGCAGCCCCGCGGTCACCTCGTCGATGTCAACCGGCCTCACCCGCGCGTCGATTAACAGTTCGGCATCCAACGGAACGATGTCGAGAATCGGTTGGCCCGGGCCGACTACGCCGCCCGTGGTATGGAAGCGTGTCTCCATGATGGTACCCGACACAGGCGCGGTGACAACGGTGCGGTTGAGCACGTCGCGTTGCGCCAACAGACGCTCCTCCACTGCCGCCAGTTCCGAGCGCGTCTCGGCGAGCTCCGTCACAACCTCGTCTAAACGCACCGAGCCCACGCTGACAATTTGCAGCTCGGTCTCACCAATGCTCTGTTTGGCCCGCGCAACATTGGCCACATTCTCTGCTATTTGCCCTTCCACTTCGGCTTTCTGCCGCCGCATCGCCAGGTATTTCGGGCGTGCCAGCAAGCCGCTCTCAACCAGCGGTTCCATTGAGTCGATTTCCTCGTCGAGCAGCGCAAGTTGTTGACGCTGGTTGCCGATCTGTGACCATAGCCCGGCGATCTCCTCGTCCAATTGGTCAACGCGCTTGCCGCCAATTTCATTGCGCCCCTGGTAAGCTTCGTTGCGGGCGGCGAATACATCCCGCTGCGCGTCCAATATCTGGGCCACTTCCGAATCGTCGGCTTGCTGCGCCAACAACCAAACCGGGAACTCGATCTCGTCCTTGCCGTTCTGCTCAGATAGCAAACGGGCGAGCTTGGCGGCGAGCAGACGCTTCTGGCCCTGCAATACCTGGAAGGATGCACGGGCCTGGGTCTTCTCGAGCACCACCAGCAGATCGCCGGCCATGACCGCGTCGCCGTCATCGACCATGATTTCAGCGATGATTCCGCCTTCCAGATGCTGCACCGTCTTGCGACTGCCGTCCGGGCTGATGACGCCAGTCGCAATCGCGGCACTGGCAATATGTGCCATGGCTGACCAGGCGCCGACGACGCCGAAGAACAAGATGATGACGGCATAGCCGGCAATGATCGGGCTGCGTAACAGCTCCCCAGGGCTGCTGGTCATCCAGAGACTATCGTGACCCGGCACTTGC
>CAMYKE010000362.1 GCA_947258895.1 uncultured Pseudomonadales bacterium
GCTCTAGCGCGTATCCCTCACCGATACAGCTTTAACCGATGGGATATACAGCTATCGCAGGCTTTTGCAGAGCATCCGGGATTTACAGTGTGTCAGACTCGCTTTGTCGTGCTTTGGCGGCCGCTCGATACGCATCTCCTCACACTTTTCACTACGAGAGCCGCTTACGCATAGCTACGGCTATGCATTGCGCGCCTTTCGTGCAATCTGCTAACCGACCGGCTCGCCATCTTACACGCCAATCGGTGACGGATGCGGGCTAGCGCGCTGGGGCCCTTGCATTTGCTGTTCGGGAGGTGCGCCTGCCTGGCGTAATAACCTACTAAATTGATAGGTTATATACTTGATCATTTTGGTGGGTTATTGCATACTGAAGTTACGAATCGACACTGACAGGCAGTGACTATGCGTCTGACAACCAAGGGGCGATATGCCGTGACAGCGATGCTCGACCTTGCGCTCCATAGCCAGCAGGGTCCGGTAAGTTTGTCGGATATTTCGCAGCGACAGGACATTTCGCTATCCTATCTGGAACAGCTGTTTTCCAAATTGCGCAAGAACGCCCTGGTGCAGAGCGTGCGTGGTCCTGGCGGCGGTTACCAGCTGGCGCGCACCGAGGAACAGATTTTTATCGCCGAGGTCGTCGATGCAGTCAATGAGTCGGTTGACGCTACATTGTGCCAGGGTGATAACAATTGTTACCACGGTGAAACGTGCCTGACCCACCATCTGTGGGACGACCTGAGCCGCGAGATTCACAATTTCTTAAGCGGCATCAGTCTGGCGGATGTGGTTGAGCGTAATGATGTCAAGGTTATTGCAGCGCGGCAGGACCAGTGGTCCGCAGCGGAGCGTGAAAAATTGATCCGAATGGATGCGGCGGGCTAGTCGCAATACTACATTTGCAGGAGTACAGAGCTAATGAAATTACCCATTTACCTTGATTACGCGGCTACTACGCCGGTTGATCCTCGCGTCGCTCGGGCAATGAGTGATTGCCTGACGCGGGAAGGTAATTTCGGCAATCCAGCGTCGCGCTCTCATGCTTTCGGCTGGAAGGCTGAAGAGGCAGTTGAAACTGCGCGCAAGCAGGTTGCAGACCTGCTCAACGCCGATCCCCGCGAAATCGTCTGGACTTCCGGCGCAACCGAAGCCGATAACCTGGCAATCAAGGGCGTGGCGCATTTTTACGGCAAGAAGGGCAAGCACATCGTCACCTCCAAGATTGAGCACAAAGCTGTTCTGGACACCTGCCGGCAGCTGGAGCGCGAAGGATACGAAGTGACCTACCTGGATCCTGATTCCCACGGCCTGATAGCGCCCCAGGTAGTCGCGGATGCGATCCGCGACGACACTATCCTGGTATCCCTGATGCATGTGAATAACGAGATCGGGGTGATCAACGATATCGAGGCGATTGGCGAGATCACCCGCAGCCACGGCGTTTTGCTCCATGTCGATGCCGCCCAGAGCCCGGGTAAGGTGCCGATCGATCTGAACATCATGAAGGTCGACCTGATGTCGCTGTGCGCGCACAAGGTATATGGCCCGAAGGGCATCGGTGCGCTCTACGTGCGCCGCAAGCCGCGGGTGCGTATCGAGGCGCAGATGCATGGTGGCGGTCACGAGCGCGGAATGCGTTCCGGTACGCTGCCGACCCACCAATGCGTCGGTATGGGTGAAGCCTTCAGGATTGCCAAGGAGGAAATGGAACTGGAGAGTGCGCGCATTTTAAAGCTGCGCCAGAAGCTCTGGAACGCTATCAATGATATGGAAGAGGTGTACCTCAACGGTGACGAGAAGCAGCGCGTTGCCGGCAGCCTGAACGTGAGTTTCAATTTTGTCGAAGGCGAATCGTTGATTATGGCGCTCAAGGATATTGCGGTGTCATCCGGGTCGGCCTGCACATCTACCAGCCTGGAACCATCTTATGTTCTGCGCGCAATCGGCCGCAACGATGAGCTGGCACACAGTTCCATCCGTTTCGGTATTGGCCGCTTCACCACCGAGGAAGAAATTGATTACGTGATCAGTCACGTGCGCGAAGCGGTATTGAAATTGCGCGAACTGTCGCCGCTTTGGGAAATGTACAAGGACGGGGTCGATTTATCACAGGTTCAATGGGCTGCACACTAGGCAGTCTGGTAAACATCATAGAGGATAGAGTCATGGCATACAGTGACAAAGTACTGGATCATTATGAAAACCCGCGCAACGTAGGCGCCCTCGATAAAGACGATGCCGACGTTGGTACCGGCATGGTCGGTGCACCCGCGTGCGGCGACGTAATGCGTTTGCAGATCAAGGTGAATGCCGATGACATAATCGAGGAAGCCAAGTTCAAGACCTATGGCTGCGGATCGGCGATTGCCTCCAGTTCGCTGTTGACCGAATGGGTCAAGGGCAAAACCCTGGACCAGGCGACGCAGATCAAGAACACCGATATCGCCCAGGAACTGGCATTGCCGCCGGTAAAGATTCACTGCTCGGTATTGGCCGAGGACGCGATCAAGGCGGCAATCAAGGATCTAAAAGCGAAACGGGCGCCGCAGTAGCAGGCGGCGGTAGCCAGGGTACGAAGCATGACGATCAGCGTAACTCAAGCGGCGGCAAACCATGTCGAAAAACACCTTGCACAGCGTGGTAAGGGCGTGGGCATTCGGGTGGGCGTGCGTACCAGCGGCTGCTCCGGCATGGCGTATGTGCTGGAGTTTGTCGATGAGCTGACGCCTGGGGACCAGGTCTTCGAGGATCATGGTGTGAAGGTGATTGTAGATAACAAGAGCCTCATTTACCTCGATGGCACCGAGCTTGATTTCGTCAAGGAGGGCCTCAACGAAGGCTTCAAGTTCAATAACCCCAACGTTACCGGCGAGTGTGGATGCGGGGAATCGTTTAACGTGTGACGGGGCGATGTTATCAGTAGTTTGAATGGTAACGCCCCATCC
>CAMYKE010000363.1 GCA_947258895.1 uncultured Pseudomonadales bacterium
CACTCTGGCGATACGGACCGAAGGGACCGCCGACATCGGGGCCTTCATCCCATTCCAGTCCGAGCCAGCGCAGGCTGTCGAATATGGCCTGCTCGGATTCCGGGGTACTGCGTTGCTGGTCGGTATCCTCGATGCGCAATACAAACTGGCCGCCCTGGCTGCGGGCGAAGCACAGGTTAAACAGGGCGATATAGGCGGTCCCGAGATGCGGGTCGCCAGTAGGTGATGGGGCAATGCGGGTGCGTACAGTCATGACCGTAATACGTAGCTGGAGTTAGTGAAGCTCGGGATTATATATGGGACGGCAGGTGCGGGCCATGCCCGAAGGGCGCTATTTAGGCGAGTGCCAGCAAAACTGGAGCCCGACCGCAACTATAATTAATATTTCTGGTCTGTGTTGGCTATACTTACGTTACAGCAGGTGCCTGCCGAGGTTTTAGGAAAAAATTGATTTGTCTCGACAAATAACTCCTGTCCCCGGCTACTGAACCCCCTCCCGGACTGGTTAGACCTTGACTATGAAAAGATTTTTCCTCGCTCGTTATGTCGCCTGTTGCTGCGCCATGGTGATTTGTTTCGTGCTGACCAGCACGTCCGCTGCGGCGGCAGGTACCCGATCGATGGCAATTGGCGGCCACCTGTACGCGCTGGAATTAACCCCAAACCACGAACTCACGAGCAAAATCAGGTTCAGGCAGGAACGGCTATTGCGTGGCCAGCATTACCGGGGCACGCTAAAAAACATCCCGGGTAGCTGGGTACGGGCATCGCATATCGACGGTACCTGGCAAGGCGTGGTTTCGATCGGTGGCGAGATTTATGTGCTGGATTCGGCGGACGGACCCGCTGCCGCGCCGAACAACGCGGGAGCGGCCGCAGCCAGAATCAGCCAGTTGTCGGCAACCCCGGTAGCCAACTTCGAACCACAGGCCTGCGGCGTCGACCACGCAACGCCCCTGGTGACCGCACGCGCGGAAGTGGAGGAACCGGCATCTGCGTTACGGATAGCCAGGGAAGTACAGTTCTCCAGTTTATGCGCCAGCACGATCAACGGCACCTGCCTGATCGCGGAGCTAGAGGTCGCATTCGCCGCTGACTATGTGGCCCGCTTCAGCGACGCAGTTGCGGCTGCGGAGCAGGCCGTGGCGCTCCTCAATACCGCCGAGGGATTTTACCGCAACGATTTCAACATCTCCTTCGAAGCGTTGTCTCTCGAGCTGATGGACAACGACGTCAGCAATGAGACGGATGCCACCGACTTGTTGAACATAGTAAACGACGCCAGGGACAACGGCACCTTCGGCATTGTGCAAAACCCGCGCTCCTTCTTTCATTTCGTGACCGGACGGGACCTTGAAGGCGGCACCGCCGGCATCGCGTTTTTGGACGAGATATGCACCACCAACGCGGTTGGCCTGACGTCCCTGATCTTGAACCCGGTTACCAACGCGCCCAATATCAACTTGACCGCGCTGGTGATGGCCCATGAACTGGGACATAACTTCGGCGCCAATCACGATGAGACGGAAAACGCCTGCTCTTCGGGTTTTATTATGGAAAGCACCGTCGATCCCTTCAGCAGCGCATTCTCCAGTTGTTCGATCGACGAAATCACTACCGCGATCGAAGCCGTCACCAATCCAGCCCTGTGCTTTAATTTCCCGGCCGATGCGGGGATCAGCGCCGCCGCCGGCAATCCGACCGAAGTGGCCAACAGCGAAGAATTCACTGCCAGTTACACCCTAACCTCGGCAGCCACCTTCCAGGCCATCCCAACCCTGCTGGTCAACGGCTCGGTTGCCGCGACCCAGGGACGGTTTACGTCCGTCACCCTGAGCGGCCAGAATTGTGCCCTGGGTGCACAGGGACTGAGCTACAGTTGCAGTCTGTCCGCACCGCCCTCTGCATCCACGTTGCTGGTCAACGCGATTGCCACCGGTGCGGCACTCGAGCTTACCCACACCACCGGGTTGGCTGGCTCGAACGATATCCGGGATGTCGATGCAAGCAACGATGAACAGATTTCCGCATTCTCGGTGGTCGGCGGCGCGGCACCGAATGCCCCTTCTGACCTCAGCGTGCAGCAGGGCAACGGCACCGCGGTGACTTTAAGCTGGCAGGACAACAGCAATAACGAAAGCAGCTTTATCATCGAGCGGCGGCTTGCAGGAGAAACCTTTGCGCAGTTGGCCGCGGTCAGCGTGAATACCACCAGCTTTACGGACACCACCACCAGCGCCAACAACAGGTATGAATACCGGGTAGCGGCCAGCAATAGCAGCGGCTTTTCGGCAACGACTGCGATCGCTCAGATCACTGTCACTACGGCGTTTATTGCGTCCGTGCCAAGCGGCGGCAGTAGCGGCGGCAGCAGCCACTGGTCGATGCTACTGCTGCTGGCTGCCCTGACCTGGCGGCGCAGGGTTACTCGCCCCGGACTCGCAACATGACCTTGCACAACCGGCTTGCGATGGCGACGGTCCTGTTGGCGACCAGCCTTGGTGGCTGCTCCCAGGCCGGGCAAAACATGGCCGGTAACGACTCCCCGACCGGGAGCGCGCAGGACGCTGCTACCACCCGGCTCACCACCGACCTGGCGCTGGCACGCAGCATCTGGAAACAGGCCCGTGTTGACGACTACGACTTTGTCCAGCAGCGCACCTGTTACTGCCGCAAGGAATACATCCTGCCCATACAAGTCAGTGTGCGCAACGGCGAAATTGCAGCGGCGAAGTACCTCGAAGACGGCATGCCCGTGCCCGATGGCGTCAGGAAAACCGTGCGCACCATCGATGACTGGCTCGATTACATAGCGACCCGGAAACTCAATAGCCCCCACGCGTTCGAGGCGACTTTTGATCCCCGGCTCGGCTATCCGGTAGATTTTGCGGTTGATCAACACGAACGGGTTGCGGACGATACCGAGGAGGTTTCCTTNNGATACCGAGGAGGTTTCCTTCCGCGATTTTCACGCCCTACCCTGAGCCGACCCGCGTACCGATCCTGTCATCCTCGATACGCGCGTCGATCCTGCGATCGGCATCGCACGGTATCGCCGAATCCCGCCATGACATATCCCTTGCCCTGTTTTGCGGTTACACTCAGGCATTTCAGCGCAGGGCGTTTCCCAATGGCGATTCACATCCGATCCAGCCGCTACAGGCATCTATGTTACTGAGTTATTTTGGAATGTATCGCCACTATTGGCCGATGGTAAGCTTTGGTTTGCTCACCGTGTTCCTGGGTAACTTTGGCCAGTCTTTTTTCATCAGCTGGTATGGCGCCGATATCCAGGCCGCATTGGATTTGTCCGCCGCCGCCTACGGTTCGGCATACTCCGGGGCGACCCTGGTGAGCGGCCTTACTATCCTGGCGCTCGGCAGCGCCATCGATCGCATGCCCCTGGAACGCTTTCTTACGCTGGCCGGCCTCGGTTTGACGATCGCGGCACTGCTAATGTGGCAAGCGAGCAATCTGCCCGTACTGGTACTCGGGTTGTTCCTGTTGCGCTTTTGTGGCCAGGGCCTGATGCCGCATACTGCGATGACCACCATGAGCCGCTATTTCTCCGTCAACCGCGGCAAGGCGATCAGCATCGCCAGCAATGGAATTCCGCTGGGAGAGATGCTGTTACCCCTCATCGCCGTCACGCTGATCGCCGCGCTCGGATGGCAACGCAGCTGGCTGGTGATCGCCATCTCAATTCCGCTCCTGTTCCTGCCCGTGATTCACTGGCTGTTGCGACGCGCCGGACCGAGCGAGGCCGAGCTTCAGGAAGCTTCCGGTTTGCAGCCCGACCGCGCCGAACCCGATGGCTCGCGACGCACACTGCTGCGCGACACGCGCTTCTGGCTGGCCTTGCCGCTGGTGCTCGCACCGCCCTTTATCGTGACCGGATTGTTCATCCACCAGGGTTTCGTGCTAGCTGACAAGGGCTGGCCGCCGGCCCTGTTTGCGTCCGCGTTCGTGCTCTACGGCACCACGCACTGGTTCGCCACTATCACCACCGGGACACTGGTGGACCGCTTTACCGCCACCGCCCTGCTGCGTTTTACGGGTCTGCCCTTTGTGGCGGGCCTGAGCCTGGGGGCGCTCG
>CAMYKE010000364.1 GCA_947258895.1 uncultured Pseudomonadales bacterium
CCGAAGATATATGGGCGGATAGAAATATTGGAATCATGATTCCACCATTTCCGCGTTCCATTATTCCACCTACGAATTTTGTAGCAAGCTGTTATAGAAATAACATATTTTCAATTACTTGTAGAATTTCCGAGACGTTTAATTAATCTTCTTCTACCTGCTCTGAATCTGAATCATTTTTGTAAGATCACAACCATGAAACAAAAATAAAAAGAGGGCCGTTGTGATAACACAATCTAACTCTTCTTTCTTCGCGCGATTGTCTCAGATTGGGGGTCTTGCCCTCGCATATTTCGTCGTGGGTAAACTCGCTTTACTGTTGGCAATCCCACCAGGATATGAAACTGCGGTCTGGCCTGCAGCGGGCATTGCGTTGGTCGGTATCTTGTTGTTTGGTCGGGGTGTTTGGCCGGGCATTTTGATTGGGTCATTTTTCGTCAATATCTGGACATCTTTTGATGCCGCCCAACCGACTGCGCTCCTCGGGTTCTTAGCGCTTCCAATCGGCATTGCAGCGGGGGCAACCCTGCAAGCCCTGGCGGGCGCTTATCTGATACAGCGACTCGTGGGATTTTCAAATCTGCTCGATCGGATACAGAATATCTTCAAAATAATGGTGCTGGGGGGACCTCTTAGCTGCCTGGTGGGTGCCACAATAGGCGTGGCAAGCTTGTTACTGGCGGATGTGATTTCCTCGAACACCTATTTTTTGAACTGGTGGACCTGGTGGCTGCGTGACACGATCGGGGTGCTCATCCTGATTCCACTGGCGGCGGTTTGGCGTATGAAATTGCGTCAAGCGCGGCGGCGAACACGGTTCTTTGCAAGCTTAGCGCTGGGCCTGGCCGTCGCATTGACCGTGGTGGTGTTTCTCAATATACGCGCCGGGGAGTGGAAACGTGCACAGCTGGTATTCGAGGGACAAACAGACCACCTGGCCCAAGCCCTGATGACGGCCCTCGGATCCTATTCTGATATTCTTTATTCCATGGAAGCGCTTTTTCGGGCCAGTCAACACGTGGACCGCGGTGAGTTTGCGAAATTCGTGGAGCGTTCATTATTTCGCTTCTCGGGTATTCAGGCCTTGGAGTGGATTCCCCGCGTACCGGGAGGGAAACGGGCTCTATACGAAGCTAATGCGCGGCGGGATGGATTCCCTGGCTTTCAGCTCACAGAACTGAATCCCCAGGGGCAACTGGTAACCGCTTTGCCTCGGGAGGAGTATTTTCCTGTCTATTACGTAGAGCCCTATGAGGGAAACAGGAACGCCCTGGGGTTCGACCTGGCCTCAAACCCCGAGCGTCTCGAGGCAATGAACCAGGCACGCAATTCCGGGAGACCGGTTGCCAGCTCCAGAATCAGGCTGGTGCAGGAGGTCGGGCGCCAGTTTGGCATGCTTATCTTTTTGCCGATTTACGCCAGAGGTATGCCTCCAGACGCCGCCCAAGCTCGCCGAGAACATCTGGCAGGTTTTGCGTTGGGGGTCTTTAGGATTGGCGACATGGTCAACGCGGCCATAAAGCCTTTCGAAAGCGAAGGTGTTGAATACACGATATACGACGAGACGGCGCCTGACGGCGAACAACTGCTATTTACAAACCGTTCGCAGCTGCCTGAAGACATCCCCATGACTGCGGAAGATAACCGCGCTGAAACCTCGACAGGACTTCATGCAGGAGTTGTGTTCATGTTCGCTGGGCGGCACTGGGCCGTCCAGTTCACCCCGACGTCCAAGTATCTTGAAGATCATAAGCCCTGGGAGGCACGCGCAGTGCTGATCGGCGGGCTCCTGTTTTCCAGCTTGTTGGGGACATTCATTTTAGTGCTGGCGGGCCGTACGGCCATGATAGAGCGCGTCGTCGTCGAACGCACGGCTGAATTATCAAACGCCAACACGGAATTAGCCAAAGAAATCGGCGAGCGCCAGCAAACGGCGGCGGCACTGAAAGAGAGTGAAAAACGACAGCGTGCCATCCTGGACAGCACCGTCGACGGGATCATCACCATCAACGAGCATGGCATCGTTCAGTCGTTTAATCCGGCCGCGGAGCGCATCTTCGGCTACCCGGCCGCGGAGGTTATCGGCCACAACATCAACATGTTGCAACCTGAGCCTTACCATAGTCAGCACGATGAATATATCAGAAACTACCTTCACACCGGCAAGGCTAAAATCATCGGTATTGGACGGGAAGTCGCCGGTCTGCGTAAAGACAGTACGACATTTCCCATGTACCTGGCGGTCAGCGAAGTGCACCTGACCCCCAAGCGTTTGTTTACCGGTATCATACGCGATATCACTGAACGCAAACGAGCGGAGTTTCAGATTAAAGAGCGTTCCAAACTGCTGGCTTTGGGGGCGGATGTCGGAAAAGCCATTGCGGAGCAAAATGATTGTCGCTCCATGCTGGAGAGCTGCACCGAAGCTATCGTTAACCATCTGGACGCCGCTTTTGCCCGCATCTGGACCCTGAACGTTGACGATCAGATGCTCGAACTACAGGCCAGCGCCGGCATGTATACCCATATCGATGGCGCCCATGGTCGCATTCCTGTGGGAAAGTATAAAATCGGTCTTATTGCGCATGAACGTCATTCGCACCTGACCAACGACGTCCTACATGACCCGCGGATCGGTGACCCGGAGTGGGCCCGGCGGGAAGGCATGGTCGCTTTTGCAGGATATCCCCTTATTGTTCAGGACGAGCTGCTCGGCGTTATGGCGATGTTCGCCCGCGACACGCTGCCAAGAACGGTTCTGGATACAATGGGGTCGGTGGCTACTCAAATCGCGCTGGGGATCAACCGCATGCAGGCAGAGAAAAATCTGGTGGTGGCCAAGGAGCAGGCCGAATCCGCCAGCCGGGCCAAGAGCGAGTTTCTGGCCAGTATGAGCCATGAAATCCGCACGCCCATGAACGCCATCATCG
>CAMYKE010000365.1 GCA_947258895.1 uncultured Pseudomonadales bacterium
GCGAACGGCTGGCCCTGGAAATCGAGCAGTTGCAGGGCACCGAGGCCGGAATTGAAAAATTGCAACACGCAGCGGCCGAGGCGAAAGAGAAGTACTTCGAGCTGGCTCGCGAACTCAGCAGTAACCGCGGCAGCGCGCTGCAATTACTAGCCAGGGAGGTGACCCGACACCTGCATGATATGGGTATGCAGGGTAGCCAATTCTGTGTCCAGCTGACCCCGCTGGATAGCGATAGCGCATCCGCTCATGGCCTCGAAGACGTGGAATTTCTGGTGAGCACAAATGCCGGCCAGCAACCGCGTCCGTTGAACAAGATTGCCTCGGGGGGTGAACTATCGCGCATCAGTCTCGCGATCCAGGTCGTTTCCGCCCGTGACACGCATATTCCAACCCTGGTATTCGATGAAGTGGATGTTGGTATAGGGGGCGCTACGGCCGAAACCGTTGGCCTGTTGCTGCGCAACCTTGGTGCTGCCGGGCAAGTCATCTGCGTTACCCATCAACCGCAGGTGGCGGTCAAGGGGCATGCGCACCTGTCAGTTACAAAGCAGACCGTAAACAACCGGACAGACTCGAAATTCGAATACCTGGCAGGTGCAGCCAAAGTGTCGGAGATCGCGCGCATGCTGGGCGGAATAAGGCTCACTGACCAGACCCTGGCCCATGCGGAGGAAATGCTCGCAGCGACGGCCGACGATTAACGATCATGCCTTGGGCTTCACATACAAAATCAGGCTGTGGTCGGTAAGCTCGTAGCCGTGTTGATCCGCAATTTGACGCTGCAGTTGCTCAATTTCATCATTATGAAATTCGATCACCTTCCCTGATACGACACAAACCATATGGTCGTGGTGGTCTCCACGATCGAGTTCGAACACCGAATGACCGCCGTCGAAGTTATGCCGGACCACCAGCCCCGCGCTTTCAAATTGAGTAAGAACCCGGTACACCGTTGCAAGGCCAACATCGTCTTCCGAATCCAGTAGCAGCCGATAGATGTCTTCCGCAGCCAAATGACGCTGCTCTGATTCCTCCAAAATTTGCAGGATTCGAATTCTGGGCACCGTGACTTTCAGACCAGCAGCACGTAACTCTTGATTTTCTCCCGACATACTTCCACACTATTCCGGCTAAATTGAATTGCCTTGCATTATCCTACTTTCTATCCCCTTTGTGGAAAAATTGTGCCCCTCATGCTGCGAATTTACATTTTAACCCTCGCGATTGCTGTTCTCGGCAGCGTCGGCTGCTCATCCGATTCCAAAATTTTCGGCTTCCCTGGCGTCTATAAAATCAATATTCAGCAAGGCAACGTCATTACCCAGGACATGGTAGATGAATTGCGGCCCGGAATGACCAGGCGCCAGGTTCAATATGTGATGGGCACCCCGTTGGTTGCGGACACCTTCAGTCCTGAACGCTGGGACTATATGTACAGTGTATTGGCGGGGAGCGGAAAGCGCAGCCAGAAAAGACTGACGATTTATTTCAACGACGGCCTGCTAAGCCATTTCGAAGGTGATTTTATCCCCTCGGATGCAATACAGAACTAACCCTTGGCCTTTCTGGCGCGTTTTGCCTTTTCCGCCCGATTGGCGCGTAGCACTTTCGGATCGATCAGCAGGGGCCGGTATATCTCAACCCGCTCGCCGGCTTGGAGCACCTGGGTCTTCGGGTCTTTGATCGCCTTGCCCCAGATACCCATCGTGGCGGACTCCAGATCAATTTGCGGAAACTGCTCCGCGATTCCCGATTCCACCACAGCCTCGTAGGCAGTCGCGCCCGGCGCCACCTTCACAGAAATGATGGCTTGTCGCTCCGGCAGCGCATACGCCACCTCTACCACTATGATTTGATTTTCAGCCATGAATTTCGTTTGCCCGCTTGCAGAATGCATCGATCATATGGTCTGCCGCCTCATCAAACACCCGCCCGAGCAGCACCGATGCCAACGTGCCTGAAAATTCAAATTCCAGATCCAGCGCAACCTTGCAGGCGCGCTCATCGAGCGGCGAAAACTTCCAGCACCCTTTGAAAACACGGAACGGACCATCCTCAAGTTGCATCCGGATGGACCCAGGTGCTTTCAATGTATTCCGGGTGGTGAACGATTGTCGCAGTTTGCCTCTGGCAATCTCCAATTTCGCCACCATGATGGTCGGGCCCTGTTCCAGCACTTCTGCACGCGAGCACCAGGGCAAAAACTCCGGGTAGGCAAGCACGTCATTAACCAATGCAAACATATCGGCGGCAGAATGCATGACCAACGCATTACGATGGATTGTGGTCATGTGCCCGGCCCGAAAAGTTTCATACCACCCTTATTACTAACTGATCAACGAAGGGCGTGATTGTATGCCCTCATATCATACAAGCCAAGCAGCGGGTGAAAGACAGTCCAGATTAATCTTGCTAAGATTCAACGCACAACAGCTAACCGCAAAAAATATTTAGCGGCAATACGTCACACCATTTCGGGGGTAGTATGGCAGGGCAGCGCGAACAGTTTGGTTCCCGGATAGGCTTTATCTTGGCCGCGGCAGGCTCCGCGGTAGGAATCGGCAACCTGGTTGGTTTTCCCGTCAATGCATCCAAGAATGGCGGGGCGGCGTTCCTGATTATCTACGCACTATTTATTGCACTGATCTGCCTGCCCGTGATGCTCGCGGAGCTGACCGTCGGCAGGCACACACAACGCAATCCCATCGGCGCGTACAAGGTACTTGCTCCTGACAACAAGGCGTGGCACATTGCCGGCTGGCTGGCGGTAATCACACCGTTCATGATCTCGGTGTTTTATATGGTCATCACGGTGTGGATCGTGGGCTACCTGATTGGCGCACTGTCCGGGAATCTCGAACAACTGGCTCAGCCCGACTATTTCGGTGCTTTTATCAATGGCGGAGAAATCTTTGTCTAC
>CAMYKE010000366.1 GCA_947258895.1 uncultured Pseudomonadales bacterium
GGGTGATCCCCGTGATCCCTCGGCGCCCAATGGTCGCTTTATCATGCCCGCCAGTGTTAGTGTCAGCGTAGGCTACGCGTTCTAACGCGCGAAGCTCCTGCCCGGGTCGCCCTGACAAGCGGCGGCCCGGGCGAGCGCCCTGGACCGGTGCGGTGCACTGGTGGGATTGCCCATAATTATAACTAGCAGGTAGCCGCTAACTATACGGCGCCCCGATCGATTCGATTGCTTGGATACTTGCACAGCGCTACTCGTTGCGCCCAAACACCTCCGTTTCGTGTCGAATTGAATTGGCAATCTCAGGATATCCCCACATGCAAAACCTGACCATCAAGCTGTCGCTGTTCATTAATTACTTCGTTTTCGCCATTCTGCTCAACAGCGTCGGCACGGTCATTCTTCAGGTCCAGAACAGCTACGGCGTGAGCGAATCTGATGCCGCGATCCTGGAGGCATTCAAGGATCTCAGCATCGCGTTCACCTCCTTTTTGGTGGCGTCGTTCCTGGTTCGCATCGGCTACAAGCGCAGTATGCAGATTGCGCTGGGCATTATCGGCCTGGTGTGCCTGGTGATGCCCTACGTGCCTACTTTCTGGATGACCAAGCTGATGTTCGCGGCGACGGGCGTCGGCTTTGCGCTGGTCAAGGTGTCGGTGTATGCGGCGCTCGGGTTGTTGACTAAAAACAGCAAGGACCATGTCAGCATGATGAACTTCCTGGAGTCGTTCTTCATGGTTGGCGTACTGTCCGGGTATTTTATCTTCAGCGCGTTTGTCGACGATTTCAATCCCGGCTCGGAGAGTTGGCTGAACGTGTATTACCTCCTCGCGGTGCTCTCTTTCCTGGCGCTGGCCCTGCTTAGCGTTGCGCGGCTCGACGAGAGACGTGTCGCCGCGACGGAAGAGGGTAAATCGTTCGTCCAGGATTTTACGGACATGCTGAAGTTGTGTATAACGCCGCTGGTCCTGATCTTTGTGATCAGCGCGTTTTTGTACGTACTGATCGAGCAGAGCATTATGTCCTGGCTGCCGACCTTTAACAGCAAGATACTCAACCTCTCGGCATCGCTCAGTATCCAGATGACCAGTATTCTGGCGGCATCGACCGCGCTGGGACGGTTTGTCGGGGGTGTCGTATTTCATTATGTTGACTGGTTCAAGGCGTTGTTTACCGGGCTGGTGCTCGCCGGGGTGCTGGTGTTGATCACCCTGCCGCTGGTCGTTGAACCCAGCGGTGTGCCGATTACCAGTTGGCTGGATGC
Source organism: uncultured Pseudomonadales bacterium (assembly GCA_947258895.1). The sequence continues at coordinate 1,262 of CAMYKE010000366.1, forward strand.
GCCGCTTGCCGCCTATATGTTCCCCCTGATCGGCCTGTGCATCGCGCCGGTTTATCCGGCGATTAACTCGGTAATCCTGTCGGCATTGCCGACCCACCAGCACGCGCCCATGGCGGGTTTGATCGTGGTTTTCTCTGCGCTCGGCGGCACTACCGGTTCCATTGTTACCGGCACCCTGTTTGAGGCGTTTGGCGGCAAAATCGCGTTTTACTGCTCACTAGTGCCCATTATGCTAATCCTGGTCACGCTCTACTTGTTCAAACGCAAGACCGAAGAGCTGGCCAGTGCAGAAGGCGCGAAGGATGTCGAGTGGAGCTCCGGCGGCGGGCACTGATACTCTGCCAACATAACGATCCTACAATCTGCTAGCGGCGACCGCGGGCCGGATTCATACAAACAAGAGGTGAAGGTAACGATGATCAATGTCAGAACACCCGACCAGATGTACCAGGAATTGTTCGATGCGGTGCAAAGTTCCCAACTGCTCGGGGATTCCAAGACTTTTGTCGATGCGCTTCCAAAACGCGAACCCCAGGCCATCGTCGACGATTATTTGGCCCGCGGTGATGACGAGGATTTCCAGTTGCTTGCCTTCGTTGCGGATAATTTCAATTTGCCGGAGAGTGTTGAGGGGAGTCGCCATGCCGGGAGCAGGAAATCGGTCCGCGAGCATATCGACAGCATGTGGGATGTGCTGACGCGCGCCCGGGACACCGATGAACCCCATTCGTCATTGCTGGCATTGCCCAAACCCTACATCGTTCCCGGGGGCAGGTTCCGGGAAATCTATTACTGGGACAGTTACTTTTCCATGCTCGGGCTTACCGGTAGCGGTCGCACCGATATGATCGAGAACATGGTCGATAACTTCGCCTACCTGATCGAGCGGGTTGGCTTCATTCCCAATGGTAACCGGACTTACTATTGCACCCGCTCGCAGCCACCTTTTTTTGCGTTGATGGTGGAGTTGTTGGCGGAGTCGAAACAGGACCCGGCCGTGTATAAAAAGTACCTTCCGCAGCTGCAGAGCGAGTACGACTTCTGGATGTCTGGTGCTGATTCGCTCGATGAAAACAACCGGGCGGCGCGGCGCGTTGTCAGAGTCGATGACGCGTACCTGAACCGGTATTGGGATGATTCCACAACGCCCCGCCAGGAAAGTTACGAGGAGGATGTTATCCTCGCGGCGACCAGCGACCGGGACAAGGCGGAATTTTATCGTGATATCAGGGCAGGCGCCGAATCGGGCTGGGATTACACCTCGCGCTGGTTTGCCGACGCCAAACACATGGCATCGATCCACACCACCCAGGTGCTGCCCGTCGATCTCAATTCGTTGCTGTACAAGCTCGAGGCCGTGCTCGCGCATGGCTACGAACTGGCCGGAGACGAGCAACAGGCGCAGGCGTTTCGCGAGCGGGCAGGGGAGCGCAAGGCGCTGATCCAGAAATACTTCTATTCTAGTGAGGCCGGGTTTTTCGTAGATGTTTTGCTTCCCGACCTGAAGGCCTCGCCGACCCTGTCGTTGGCGGCCTGTTATCCGCTGTTCTTTTCGCTGGCGACGCCGCAGCAGGCGGAGCGGGTGGCGCAGAAGGTTCACGGCAGCTTCCTGAAATCCGGTGGCTGGGTGACTACCCTGAACCAGACCG
>CAMYKE010000367.1 GCA_947258895.1 uncultured Pseudomonadales bacterium
AGGCCCTGGGAGTTGACGATCTCGCCCTGGGAATTGATCTGGAACTGGCCGTCACGGGTGTAGGACGCGGTGCCATCCGGTTGCAGGATCTGGAAATAGCCGCGGCCATTGATCGCCAGGTCCAGCGCCTGATCGGTCACCTCCATATTGCCCTCGGTATGCACCTTCTGGGTCGCGACGGTGCGCACCCCTGTTCCCAGTTGCAAGCCCGAGGGTAATTCATCGGCCTGCGAGGATTGCGCGCCGGGCTGGCGCTGGATCTGGTATAGCAAATCCTGGAACACCGCGCGATCCCGTTTGAAACCGGTGGTGCTGACATTGGCGAGGTTATTGGAGATCGTCGCCAATGCGGTATCCTGCGCGCTCAGTCCTGTTTTGCTGATCCAAAGTGAAGCTAGCATGTTCGTTCTCCGCTACTTGATTTCAATTTCATTACTGCAATCCCCTGCCCCTTTAGCCATTCGCTTCCGGTCGCTTTGTATACCACTATGAGAACTGCAAGAGTCGTGCCGTTGCCTGGGAATTCTCTTCGATATTGCTCATCATTTTTACGTGCATCTCAAACTGGCGGGACAACTCAATGATATCTGTGAGTACCTCCACGGAATTTACATTGCTGCCCTCCAGCATGCCCGCTTGCACCTGCACCCCGGCGTCCGCCACGGCCGGGACGCCGTCCCGGGTGCGCAGCAGGCCGTCTTCGCCCTTGTACAAGTTAGCCGGGTCCGGTTTCACCAGTTTGATCCGATCCACTGCCGCGACCGCCTGCGCCTCGGCGCCCAGTTCGCGAATCGAGACCGTGCCGTCGATACCGATGGTGAGGGTCTCCGCGGGCGGCAATGAGATCGGCGCACCATTGCCCAGTACCGGCAAGCCGTTACCGGTGCGCAATACCCCGTTGATGTCGATCTGCAGGTCACCGGCGCGGGTATAGGCCTCGCTGCCGTCCGGCGCCTGTACAGCGATAAACCCCTCGCCCTTGACCGCAATATCGAGGTTGCGACCCGTTTGCTGCAATGCGCCCGATTTAAAATCGGTGCCGGGACGCTCCGTCATCGCATACACCCGCGTCGGATGTGTTTCGCCAAACACCGGCATCGCCCGGGCCTGCTGGAAATCAGCTCGGAACCCGGTGGTGGTGACGTTGGCGAGGTTGTTCGCATTGACGCCCATGGCCAGCATATTCTGCTGCGCGCCGGTCATCGCTATGTAGAGTGACTTATCCATGCTCGAGCCCTGGTTACTGGTTGATGTTAGCGGCTAGCGGCTAGCGGTTATCGAATCTGCAGCAGGGCCTGGGTTACCGTGCTCTCCGTCTCGATGGAGCGGGCGTTGGCCTGGTAGTTGCGCTGCGCGATAATCAGATCCACCAGCTCCTCCGACAGATCCACGTTGGACTCTTCGAGAGCCCCCGATTGCACCACCCCCAGCGAGGAGGTTCCCGGCGTACCGATCACGGGGTTACCGGAGTCGAAGGTCTCCGCCCAGGCCGTATCACCCTGCGGGGACAAGGCCTCGACGTTGCGGAAGTTTGCCAGTGAGACCTGGCCCAGTACGCGGGTCTGACCGTTGGTGTAGCGCGCGAACAGGAAGCCCTCGCTGGAAATATCCACACCTGCCAGCAGTCCGGTGGCAAAACCATTCTGGTTAATGTCATTGACCGCAAAATCACTGCCGAACTGGGTAGTACCGGTCAGGTCGAATACGAAGTTGGACGTGGTGGGTGGATCGGTCGGCGTGGCCCCCGCTACGCTGCCGGCCGCACCATTGCGCACGCCATTGGCGTCCAGCGGCTCCCAGCCGTCGACGAGTACGGGATCCGGCACGGTGGAATTCAGGGTGCCGTCGTCGTTAAAGGTCACTGTGTAGGATGCGAGCGAGGGTACCGGCTGGCCAACATCCTCGCCGTCGATTTTCAGGTGCATCGTCCACTCGTTCACGGCGGCTTCCTTGACGAAGAATGCGCTCATGATGTGGGAGTTACCCTGGCTGTCGAATACCGTCAGGGATGTCGCGTGATTATAGGTATCCTGGTCGGTGGCATCGAACACCGGCACCAGTGGCTGGGTTTCGCGTGCGTCCAGGTTTAGCAGTGCGGATGCCTGGGAGGTCTGGACCGGCGCCAGGTTATCGGTCGTAACCTGCAAGTCGCTCAACTGACCCGATATGGCTCCGGTGGATGACGCGGCAAAGCCCTGCAGGTTGGCACCCGTATTGTTCACCACGAAACCATCTGCATCGACACCAAACAACCCGGCCCGGGTAAACAGTGTTTCACCCTGGTTACTCAAAACGAAAAAGCCGTTACCGTTGATCGCCATGTCGAGCGCGTTGTTGGTGAAGCTGATATTCCCCTGGGAGAAATCCTGTTCGACATCCGCCAGCGTGACCCCGCTGCCGATGGCGTTGGAGCCGCCACCGAGCACCGAAGACGCATAGACGTCGGCGAATTCAGTGGTCGACGCCTTGAATCCCGTGGTGCTGGTGTTGGCGATATTGTTGCCGGTTACGTTCAGGGCAGAACTGGCGGCCTGGAGGCCCGAAAGCGCGGTGTTAAAAGCCATGGTCGTACTCCTCTATAATGTAAATTCTGCGGCGGGGTGTTGCTGCGATTCCCCGCGGGTTAACTCACTTGCAACACGCTCGCCAGCGGTACCGAGCCAATCTGGCCTTCCAGGTTCAGGATAGTGCCATTCTGGGGGTCGATCGTGACGCTATCGACATTGACGTTGATTGCCGTCGGCAAGGTGGTCGCGTTGCCGCCTACCATGCCCTCCGCCTCGATTCGATAATTACCATGCGGCATGGGCTGGCCGCTGTCGTCCAGGCCATCCCAGCTAAACGCGACATCGCCTGCGGTTTTCGCGCCCAATTGCAGTTCCCTGACCAAATCGCCGG
>CAMYKE010000368.1 GCA_947258895.1 uncultured Pseudomonadales bacterium
CGCCGGCGTGGCGAGATCCTCCGTTTGCAGATCCGCAGTCCTGTCTTGCGGGACATCGATTGGGTCATCGATCTTTGCAAGCTGCACGTCCGCCGATGTCACTGGAACGGGCTCGGCTTTTATTTGTGCCTGATCCACAGGGATCTTCAGCACTTGACCCGGATAGAGGAGGTTCCGGTTTTGGATCTCGTTAGCAGCCAGAAATTCGACCTCTTCGACGCCGAACCGACGCGCAATCTTCGATACCGTATCGCCCTTTCTCACCTGATAGCTGGTCGCGCCCGCCCCTTCGCGGTAGACAACCTTCATCGCCGTGGCGGCCTGGAGACTCAGCGGTTGGGGCGCCTGAAAGTCCGGCAACCGCAGGGTCTGACCCACGCGTATTCGATGGCGGCTGCGCAGGCTGTTCATGGCCATCAGATTGCTCACGTTGGTGTTGTATCTTCTGGCAATAACGGACAAGGAGTCACCCCGACGAACCTTGTAGAAGCGATCGGGTCTCTGCCCTGCAAAGCCCTTCTGCAATGCAGCTAAGTGCAGTTCCTTGACGGTTTGCTCCGGATCCAGATCGGGCGGCAGCCTCATTTCATAATCCTTGGGAAAGAATTTTGCTCCCTTCCACACAGCAGGCTGCACAGCCGGATTCAGGGCCCGCAGCGTCTTTCGGTCCACGCCCAGGGTGTCAACCAACGCGTCTACCGGAAAGTAGGCAGGGCTGGCGATCCTGAGATAATCGGTCGGGCGCTTGCGCCGGATACTGCCAAAGTGACGCTCATGTTCTTCGGCCACCGCCAGGGCCGCCAGAAACGCCGCATAAAAATTACGCGAGGCGAAACCGAACCGGCGTCCGTTGTAGCGCCGCACGATGACACCGATGTCTCGGCTTCCCGTTTTCTTGACAGCGCGACGCACGCCCGAAAGACCATGATTGTAGGCGGTGATCGCCAGCGGCCAGCTGTTGAGCACCGAATAGTTGTGCTGCAGCAAACGGGCCGCCGCCCCGGATGCCCGCAACGGGTCCAACCGCTCGTCCACTACATGGTCAACGCGAAGATAGCGGCGACCCGTCGCGCGCATAAACTGCCACAGGCCAGCGGCGCCTACATGGGATTGCGCCCAGGGGTTATAGGACGACTCCACATGGGGCAGCGCAGCGAGCTCCGGGGGACGCCCGTTCTGCAACAGTATCTTTCGAATCTTCTCCTCCCAGGCGCCGGCCCGGACGACACCGTCTCGGAACTGATCTGCCTGACCGCGCTGAAAACGCAGGCGTTTAGCGGCCGCCTTGAGCTCACTGGCCGAGGGGTTCTTTCCCCAAAGGTGCAGTATTCGCTGTTGCTCGCGGGTCAGGCCCGTTCGCTTGCCTGCTGCCAAAGACCGAAGAATCCGGCGGTAGCGTTTAATCGCATTGCGCACGGCTTTGCGTTGTGCGGTCCGACCCGCTTCGGGTCGCAGGCGCAATGTCTCATAGACTACATCGAGACGGCGGTTATCGTGTATGAAACCGCTATTCCAATCCACCTCCGTGTATACCCTGGTCCGATATGGTTATTTACGAACTTCATGTCCGAGGTTTTACCAAAAAACATCCTGACATTGCCAATTACCAGGAATTACTGGTAGAGATCAAAACGATCCGTTTTTAAGAGTTTATGCCAAAGATACAAGCAATGCAGATTATGACATCATCAACAAAATATATCTAGCTTGATACCCGTCAATTAGAGCTTTTTCCTGATAGCCTGTAAATGGTCACGGCGAGCGTATTATACTTGCTTAGCCAGCATTTAAAACGAAGGTGATGCAAAACCCTATGACTAATCCACTAAGCAAAGAATTATTGGCAAAAGCAGCGACCAGTATCGACATTCTTCAACAAGCAAAAATTGATCACGAACAAGTCATTTTTGCCAACAGTCTCGGCGCCGAAGATGTCGTGCTCACACACCTGATTGCTAACCACGCACCCGACATTGACCAGTTCATGCTCGACACCGGTCGCTTGCCTGAAGAAACTCTGACGCTTTTGGCAGAAATTTGCACAACCTATGATTTGGACATCCAGGTTTTTTATCCCGATGCCAAACAACTCGAAAGTTATGTCCGAGTCAACGGCATTAACGCCTTTTATGAAAGCCAGGCATTACGTAAATCCTGCTGCCACATTCGCAAGGTTGAGCCACTCAAGCGCGCCCTGAAAGGTTACAAGGCATGGGTAACAGGAATGCGTCGTAGCCAATCGGTCACACGTGACGTAATGGAAAGCAGCACCTGGGATGAAGCCAACGGCCTGTTTAAAGTCAATCCACTACTGGACTGGAGCGAGACTGATGTTTGGGATTTTATCAAGCATCACAACATTCCTTACAATAAACTCCACGATCAGCATTACCCCAGCATCGGCTGCGCACCCTGTACGCGGGCAGTTTCTGCCGGCGAAGATGTCCGTGCCGGACGCTGGTGGTGGGAAAACGCCGATTCAAAAGAGTGCGGGCTGCATTTAATTAAAAAATAAGCCAGCCATCAACTCACAGCTGGCGTGAACAGCTCCGATGATCACCAAGGAAATCTAACCGATGAACTCCTTTTATAAGAATGTCGATAAAACCAAGGTCATAACAGAACTTGAATCGCGCATAAAAGGAGACATCGATTTCAGCGATGCTGGCCGAGCTTTGTATACCAGTGACGCCTCCAACTACCGCCAGGTGCCATTGGGTGTGGTTTATCCACAATCAGCTGACGACATTCGCGCTACCAGCGAAGTCTGCCACCGGCATCAGGTACCGCTTTTGATGCGTGGCGCCGGGACCTCTCAAAATGGGCAATGCGTCAATATCGCGATCATCCTGGATTGCTCGCGTTACCTTAACCGAATCATCGAGATCGACTCAGCC